>JAKAMV010000106.1 GCA_021812735.1 Chloroflexota bacterium
AGGCCGACCTCGTGATCGGCATCGGCACCCGGTTCACCGACTTCCCGACGGCGTCCAAGACCGCCTTCCAGGATCCCGGCGTCCGGTTCGTCAACATCAACGTCGCCGAGTTCGACGCGTTCAAGCACGCGGCCGTCCCCCTCGTGGGCGACGCCCGGGCGACGCTCGAGGAGCTCTCGGTGGCGGTCGGCGACTACCGGACGGACGACGCCTACCAGGCCCGCGTCGCCGCCCTCAACCGCGAGTGGGACGAGGAGGTGGAGCGCGTCTACACCCACAGCGTGGGCGACGTCCTCACCCAGGGCGAGGTCATCGGCGCCGTCGAGGCCTCGGCCGGCCCGCGCGACGTGGTGGTGACGTCGGCGGGCTCGCTGCCGGGCGACCTGCTCAAGCTGTGGCGCTCGCGCGACGTCTCCTCGTACCAGGTCGAGTACGGCTACTCGACGATGGGCTACGAGATCGCGGGAGGCCTGGGAGCGAAGCTGGCCGCCCCCGACCGCGAGGTGTACGTCATGGTCGGCGACGGCTCGTTCCAGATGATGGGCAACGAGGTCACGACCGCCGTCCAGGAGGGCGTGAAGCTGATCGTCGTCCTGGTGGACAACAAGGGCTTCAGCTCGGTCGGGCGCGTGTCGGAGCAGGTGGGGGCCGAGGGCTTCGGCTGCCACTACCGTCTGCGCGGCCCCTCGGGCGAGTACGACGGGCCCGAGATGCAGCTCGACTTCGTCAAGATCTGCCAGGGCATGGGGGCCAAGTCGCTCGAGGTCCGGACCCGCGACGAGCTGCGGGCCGCCCTGGCGGACGCGCGCGCCGGCACCGAGACCGTGTGCATCGTGGTCCAGACCGACTGGCACGAGCGAGTCAAGGGCTACGCGAACTCGTGGTGGGAGATGGCGACCCCGATCGTGTCCGATATGGAGGCGGTGAACCAGGCGCGCCGGGACTTCGACCGCAACAAGGGCCGCCAGCGGTACCTGATGATCCCGGGCGCGCCCTACCAGAAGAACAGCCCCGAGCGCTGGGGCTGACCGCCGTGACGGCGACCAACGCGGCCGACAGCCCGTTGCGGCAGGTGGCCGACCGCACGCTCACCGACATCTGGAACGATTCCTGCGCCGCGGCCGAGCTGGCGTGGGCGATCGAGCGCGGCGCGGTTGGAGCCACGTCCAACCCGCCGCTCGTGCTGGACGCACTGCGCCAGGAGCCCGAGCCGTGGGGCTCCCGGTTGCGCCAGCTGGCGGCTGCGCACCCGTCCGCAGCCGAGGACGAGCTGGCGTGGCGGCTGGCCGAGGAGATCGCCGTCCGCGGCGCCGGCCTGCTGGCACCGGTGTTCGCGCAGTCGGGCGGCCGACGGGGCCGGCTGTCGATCCAGGTCGACCCCAGCCGATACGGCGATGGGCCCGCGATGCTCGCCCAGGCCGTCAGGTTCGCCGGGCTGGCACCCAACCTCCAGGTGAAGCTGCCGGCGACAACCGCCGGGCTCGCCGCCATGGAGGAGGCGACGGCGCTGGGCGTCAACGTCAACGCCACGGTGAACTTCACCGTGGCAGGCGCGCTGGCGGTGGCCGAGGTGGTGGAGCGTGGCCTCGGCCGGCTGGCCGCCGCTGGCGGCGATCCGGGGGCGATGACCCCCGTGTGCACCCTGATGGTCGGCCGGCTCGAGGACTGGCTCCGGGTGGTCGCGGCCCGCGACGGGGTCCTGCCCACGCCGGGTCGGATCGAGTGGTCCGGGATCGCCGTCGCCAAGCGCGCCGTCGCCCTCTACCGCGAGCGGGGCTACCGGACGCGGATCCTGGTCGGCGCCTTCCGGACGCACCTGCCGTGGACCGAGCTCGCGGGGTTGGACATCGTGCTCACCATCCCGCCGGCCTGGCAACGACTCATCGAGGACGCCCGCCTGGAGGCGGGCGATCGAGCGGGCCTGCCCGTGGACCCGGCCATCGTGGACGAGCTCTCCGACCGCTTCCCGGACTTCCGTCGCGCCTACCAGCCAGACGGCCTCGCGCGCGGCGAGCTGGAGCGCTTCGGCCCCGCCGTGCGCACGCTGCGCCAGTTCGTCGGCGCCTACCACGACCTGCAGGCGCACGTCCGCGACGTGTGCCTGCCCGATCCAGATCGGAGACCCGCATGATCCGCGTCGCCAACGCGCCCTGCTCATGGGGCGTCATCGAGAACGTGGCCGGCGAGACGGCCGGCTACGGCCAGGTTCTCGATGAGATGGCCGAGACCGGCTACGTCGGCACCGAGCTCGGCGACTGGGGGTTCATGCCGACCGACCCGGCCGCGCTGCGCGAGGCCCTCGCCGCCCGCGGGCTCGCGCTCATGGCGTCGTTCTCCACGCCCTGGCTGCAGGACCCCGCTCGCCACCGCCAGGGCGTGGACGATGCGCTGCGGATCGCCCGGCTGCTGGCGGCCGCCGGCGAGGCGAACAGCTTCATCGTGCTGGGCAACGACCCGTATGGCGACCCGGTGCGCGGCGCGAACGCCGGCCGGGTGACGCCGGGGATGGGTCTCGACGGGGCCGGCTGGGAGACGTTCTCGGCGGCCGCCGAGGACCTCGCCCGGCAGGTCCGCGACGAGACGGGCGTGCGAACGGTGGTCCACCCGCACCTCGGCACGCTCGTGGAGACCGGCGACGAGGTCCGCCAGCTGCTCCGCCGCACGGACCCTGGCCTGCTCGGCCTGTGCCTCGACACCGGGCACTGGCGCTTCGGGACTGGCGAGGACCCGGCCGCGGCGGTGCGGGAGTTCGGACGCCGCATCTGGCATGTCCACTTCAAGGACGCCGACCCGGCCCTCATGGAGGAGTCCCGGCGCCAGTCCTGGGACGGCCTGGAGTCCACTCGCCGAGGGACGTTCTGCGAGCTCGGTCGCGGGTGCGTGGACTTCCCGGCCGTGCTGGCGGAGCTGCGCGCGATCGGCTACGACGGTTGGGTGGTGGTGGAGCAGGACGTGCTGCCGGGCATGGGCGCGCCGCGCGAGAGCGCCCGGCGCAACCGCGAGTACCTGCGCTCCATCGGCCTGTGACCGGCCGCGCGACCGCCACGACGGGACGTCGGTCCGGACGCGGAGCCCCGGCAATCGGCGCCGGCCCGCGGGAGGTCACGCATCGCGGCCGGTGCTCCCGAGAAGGGATGCCGAGCGGATAAGCGGCGGGTGAGTCGGCTCCGCTACGCTGCGCCGCATGCCTGACCTGCCGACCTGGGAGGCCCGCTTCCGCGCGCCGATCCTGGGCTTCCCCGCCTGGTCCCCGGACGCCCCGGACCATCTCGCCATCGCCTCCACCGAGAGCGGCTCGTACCAGCTCACCGCCTGGGACCGGACCACCGGGCGGCGGCGGCAGGTGACCCATGACCCCGTCGGCGTGCTCGGGGGGCGGCCCACCCGAGACGGCCGCGGGATCGTCTGGTTCCACGACGCCACGGGTTCGGAGCGTGGGCACTGGGTGGTCGCGCCATTCGATGCGCAGGCGGCGGCACGGCCGCTGCTGGAGGGCCTGCCGGAGGGCTGGGACGAGGGACTGGCCATCGGCCGGCGCCGGACGGTGGCGGCCATGAGCACCGGCGAGCGGTTCGCCATCTGGGTCGCCGACGACGGCGCGCCGGCTCGGCTCCTGCACGCCCACCCGGAGATGCTGGGGCTGGGCGCTGACGATGCGGCGGCGCTCTCGGCAGACGAGACGCTGGTCGTGTTCGAGCACGCCGAGGACGGCGACATTCACCACACGGCCCTGCGGGTCCTGGACGCGGCCACCGGCGCCGCGGTGGCGGACCTCAAGTGGGACGGCGTGGCCATCGCCAGCCACGGCTTCTCGCCCGTGCCCGGCGACCGCCGCGTGGCGATCAGCCACGAGCGCGGCGGGGACCGCAGGCCGGCCATCTGGGACCCCGGCACGGGGATGGTGTCGGACCTGCCCACCGGCCTAGCGGGCGATGTGGACGTGGCCGGCTGGTGGCCCGACGGGTCCGCGCTTCTACTCCTCCAGCTCGACGACGGGCGCCACCGCCTCCACCGCCACGAACTGGGGGCCGGCACGACGGCGCTCCTGGCAACCGAGCCGGGCTCCGTCACGGCAGCGGCCGTCCGCCCCGACGGCGAGGTCTGGTACCGCGGCCACACGGGCGAGCACCCGGCGCAACTGCGGGCCGTCGGGCGTGACGAGCCGCTGCTCGAGCCCGACGGGCCGCGAGCACCCGGGGGCCACCCGTTCGAGAGCTGGCGGTTTGCCAACCCGGCGGGACAGCAGGTCCACGGCTTCCTCGTCCGCCCCCGCGGCGACGGTCCGCACCCGGTGATCCTGCGGGTGCACGGCGGCCCCCACATGCTCGACATGGACCGCTGGGTGCCGGACCTCCTCGCCCACGTGGACGCCGGCTTCCTCGTCGCGATGGTGAACTACCGTGGCTCGGACGGGTATGGCGCCGAGTGGCGGGACGCGCTGATCGGCAACGTGGGCTTCCTCGAGCTCGAGGACGTGCTCGCTGGCCTCGACGACCTCGTCGAGCGTGGCCTGGCGGACCCGAGTCGTGCCGTGCTCGCGGGCTGGTCGTGGGGCGGGTACATCGCGCTGCTGGGCGCTGGCCGCCACCCCGGCCGGTGGGCGTCGGTCGTGGCGGGCGTGCCGGTGGCGGACTACGTGGCGGCGTTCGAGGACGAGGCGCCGTCCCTGCAGGCGCTGGACCGCGCGCTGTTCGGCGGGGACCCGACGAGTCGGCCGGACCTGTTCGCGGAGCGAAGCCCCATCACGTACGTGGACGCGGTCCGTGCGCCGCTGCTCATCCTGGCGGGCGAGAACGACTCGCGCTGCCCCATCCGGCAGGTCTGGAACTACGTGGGGCGGATGCGCGAGCGGGGCGTCGAGCCGCAGGTCTACACGTACGCCACCGGCCACGCGTCGTTCGACACGGACGAGAAGCTGCGCCAGGCGGCGATCGAGCTGGACTTCCTGGCGCGGACTGTGCCGGGCGTGAGGCGGCTCGAGGGGATCGAGCGCCACCTCCCGCCGGGCTGAGCCACGGGGCGCCGGTCGCCGGGCGTGGCGTCCGGCGACCATGTCCGCCCGCCGGCCCCGTGCGGGGTGCTTCCGGTCTCGCGGAACTACCGTGCGGCGGGGCCGGGGCCGCGGGCTGTCCGGCGGGGCCGGGGCGTCCCCACCGCTGGCCCCGTGCGGGGTGCTTCCGGTCTCGCGGAACTACGCGAGGCGGGGGCGGGGCGCCCTGCGGCGGGGCCGGGGCCGGGTCTGTGCGGCGGGGGCCGGGGCCGGGTCTGTGCGGCGGGGCTGGGGCCGCGTGGCGGGCGCTCCCGGCAGCCTCGCCGTGCGCGTTCGGCGGCCGCACGAGCACCACCCGCTCGGGCCCGCTCATCGGGTGGTTCCGCCAGCCCGGAACTACTGCGCAACCACCCGCCCGTGGACGAGTCGCGGTCCGGCCCCTGCGCGAGCCGGCCCGGGCCACCTGGGGCTCAGTCGAGCGAGAAGTGGTCCGGCCGCTGGTACGCCCCGGTGCGCTCCTTCTCCAGCTGCATCAGCACGTCGTTGAGCAGCGACGAGGCGCCGAAGCGGAACAGGTCGGGCGTCATCCAGCGCGGGCCGAGCGTCTCGTACAGCACTACCAGGTACCCGATGGCGTCCTTCGCCGTCCTGATGCCGCCCGCGGGCTTCATGCCCACGATCCGCCCGGTGGCCCGCTCGAAGTCGCGGATCGCCTCGAGCATCACCAGCGTCACGGGCAGTGTCGCCGCCGGCTGGATCTTGCCCGTCGAGGTCTTGATGAAGTCCGCCCCGGCGGCCATCGCGAGGACCGAGGCGCGGCGCACGTTGTCGAGCGTGCCCAGCTCCCCCGTCTCGAGGATCACCTTCAGGTGCGCGTCGCCGCACGTCTCCTTGACCGCGACGATCTCGTCGAAGACCTTGCCGTACTGCCCCGCCAGGAAGGCGCCGCGATCGATCACCATGTCGATCTCGTCCGCGCCCGCGGCGGCAGCCGCGCGGACCTCAGCCAGCTTGACCTCGAGGAACGTCTGCCCGGACGGGAACGCGGTGGCAACCGACGCCACCTTGACGCCCGACGCGCCCAGCGCGGCCTTCGCCTCGGCGACGAACGTGGGGTAGACGCAGATCGCGGCCACGTGCGGGACGGACGGGTCGCCCGGCAGCGGGCGCATGCCCTTGGCGCACAGGGCGCGGACCTTGCCCGAGGTGTCCTTCCCCTCGAGCGTGGTCAGGTCGATCATCGAGATCGCCAGGTTGAGCGCCCAGACCTTGGACGCCTTCTTGATCGAGCGCTTCTGCAGCGACGCGACACGCTCCTGGACGCCGACCGCGTCGACCGGGGTCACGCGGCCGAGGACGGACCCAAGGCTCCCGGACCGCGGGTCGAGCGCACGCACGAGCTCGCCTGCGCGGTCGCGGGCGGTGTCGGGGACAGTCGGGGTGGTCATGCTCACGCGAGCATAGCGCCCGGGGCGTCGCCGGACTGCCGCCGGACTGCCGCCCGACTGCCGCCGGAATGCCGTCCAGCGGCGCCAGCCCGCGCCAGCAGGCGGCCGGTCGGCCCGCGCTGCCCCGAGCCTCAGCGGCCGGCGCGGTTCCGCGGCGGGGCCGGGAGCCGGTGCTCACCCCTCACCAGGTAGTGCGCGAACCAGTCGCGCACCTGGACCAGGTTCTCGGCGCGGCGGAACGGCGTGCCCGACCGCGTGAGCTCGTGGCTCTCGTCGGGGACGCGCATGAGCCGCACCGGCCGCCGCAGCGAGCGCAGGACCGTGAACAGCATCTCGGCCTGGCCGATGGTGCACCGCAGGTCGTGCTCGGCATGCTGGATCAGCAGCGGCGTGCGGACGTTCTTGGCCAGCGAGATGGGCGAGATCGACCAGAAGTAGGACGGGTCCTCCCACGGCAGGCGCCCGAACTCGATCTCCGCCCACTCCCCGCCCGAGATGTCCCCGGTGAGGAACAGCGTGCCCATGTCCACGACCGAGCGGCAGGTGACCGCGGCCCTGAAGCGGTCGGTGCGCCCCACGATCCAGTTGGTCAGGTAGCCGCCGTACGAGCCGCCGGTGACGCCGAGCCGCTCGGGGTCCGCGAGGCCGTCAGCCAGCACCTGGTCCACGCCGGCCATCACGTCGGCCATGGGCCCGTCGCCCCAGTCGCCGAGGTTGGCACGGTTGAACGCCTCCCCGTACCCCTCGGAGCCGCGCGGGTTCGAGGCCAGCACGGACACGCCCGCGCCCGCCAGGACCTGCCACTCGAGCACGGGGCTCCAGCCGTACAGCGTGTGCGGCCCGCCGTGGATCTCGAGCGCCATGGGCCGGGCGCCATCGCCGGCCGGGTACAGCCAACCCTGGATGCGCCGCCCGTCGCTGTCCCACCAGCGCTCCAGCGGCTCCACCCAGGCGATCTCGCCCTGGGCCTCCGCGTTGAGCGCGGACACGGCGCGCGGGGTGCGCGTCCCGTCGGGCGCCTCGTCGAGGACGTGCACCTCCGGTAGCCGCGTCGCCGCCGACACCACGGCGGCGAGGACGTCGCGCCCGCCCGCGGCCACCGCATCCCAGCCGGACAGGTAGTGGTGGCCCGAGGTCAGCCGCGTCGGCTTGGCCCCACCGGCGAGCGGGACGCGCCACAGCTCGTAGCTGCCCCGGAACGGCGCAGCGAACAGCAGCCCCGTGCCGTCGGCCGTCGGCCACAGGCGGTGCGGCTCGCCGATCGTGATGTCGCTGGTCATCGCCGCGTCGGGCTTGAGCTCGCACCCGGCCAGCAGGTCCGTGCCCGCGCCGGCCTCGGACCCGTCCGCCGCGAATCGCCAGATGCCCGTCCGGAACCCCACCCGGGGGAATCGGTCGCCGAGGGCGATGATGAAAGCGCCGTCGCGCGTCCAGGTCGGGCGCCAGAACGAGGCGTCGGCGCCACCGGCAACGGTGGTCTGTCGGCCCGTCGCCACGTCCACCGTGAACAGGGAGCTGCGGCCGTGGATGTCCGGAGCGGCGTGGCGGTTGGCCGCGAACGCGATCCGCGTCCCGTCCGGCGACCAGGCGATGTCGCTCTCCGGCGTCGGCCCGGCAACCAGCGGCCGCGCCTCGCCGGTGGTCGCGTCCACCAGCCAGACGTGGGCGTCCTTGTCGTCGATGAACCCCGCGCCGTTGTACTGGTAGCCGAGCTTGTCGATGTAGCGGTAGTCCGACAGCGGCGTCTCGCCGGGCTTGGGCGGCGCGGGCCGGCCGCGACGGCGCGCGTCGGCCGTCGGGGTGGCGCCGAGTGACGCGGTCAGCACGGCCAGCTGCGTCCCGTCCGGCGACCAGGCGAAGCCCGACACGCCGCGCGGCAGGTCAGTCAGGCGGCGGGCCTCGCCGCCGTCGAGCGGGAGCAGGTGGACCTGCGACGCGTCCTGGCGGTCCTTCGCCGCCTCGCGCTCGGGCTCCTCCTCCACGTTGGTGCGCCGGTCGGAGAGGAACGCCAGGGTCCGGCCGTCGGGCGCGAAGCGCGGGTGCGCGTCCGAGCGGGGCCCGTAGGTCAGCCGACGCGCAGGTGCGGACCCGTCGGCCGGCGCCAGCCAGACCGCGGTGCGGTAGCCGTCCTTGCCAACGGCGGACCGGGTCACGGTGAAGGCCACCCGCCGGCCATCGGGGGCGAGCTGCGGGTCCGTGGGAACCTGCAGGCGGTAGAGGTCGTCGGGCTGCGCAGGGCGGGGCACGGGGTCCTCCGAAGTGCACGGGGCGCGCGAAACCGGCTCGGACGGGCCGGCGGGATGTGCCGTCAGTCTAGCCCGGGCCGATGCCCGGCCGACGGCCGACGGCGCCATGGCGGACCTGCTGTCGCCACGCGCTCCAGCCGGCGCTCCCGCGCGCCGCTATCCGCCCCGGATCGCCCGCCAGAAGACCCGCGGCGAGGGCGGCTGCCCGTACATCACCACACCGGCGCGGTACACGCGGATGGCGAACAGGGCCACCAGCGGGACGGTCAGCGCCAGCAGCCCCAGCGACAGCGCCAGCTCCCAGGCCTCCACCCGCCCCACCGCCAGCCGCGACATCATGACGAACGGGCTCCACAGCGGCACGTACGAGGCCACCCGGATGACCGGCGAGTTGCTGCCCGAGAGCGCCAGGACCGCAGGGAAGTAGCCCGCCACCGCGGGAATGGACAGGGGCAGCGCCACCGTCTGGAGGTCCTCCTCGCGCGACAGCAGTGAGCCCGCCGCCGCGTACAGCGACGCGTACAGCGCAAACCCCAGCACGAAGTAGACGACGAAACCCAGCAGCAGCCCGGGGGACAGAGCGCCCAGCGAGGCGCCCGCGCCCGAATCTGGCCCGAGCAGCGCGTCGCCGATCCGGCCCGAGGTCACCAGGGCGAGGAGGGCCGGCACCAGCACCAGGCCCACCTGGGTCAGGCCCGCCAGGCCGATCCCGAGGATCTTGCCCGCCACCAGCTGCCCGGCCGTGGCGGCGGAGATGAGCAGCTCCATGACCCGGCTGGACTTCTCCGCCACGACCCCCGACGCCACCCACAGCCCGTAGAACACGAGGGTGAGGAACGAGAGCACCACGAGCACGATGCCCACGATCCGACGGCTCGCGTAATCGGCCGCGTCGAAGGCAGCTCCGCCGGCCGCGCCACTGGCGGCGTCGCCGGCATCGGCCACGCTGAACGAGGGCGCGACGAAGGGTCGCGTGGCGCCGGGGTTCGCCCTGGTCCAGTCGAGCACGCCGACCGCGAACGCGCCCACCTGGAGGAGCTGCGCCTTGTCCGACGCCAGCGCGCCGACGCTGAAGACGTTGAACACGAGACCGCCATCGGCGCCGCGCGCGATTCGCACGGCCGCCACCAGCCGACCGTCCGTCACCGCGCTCGCCGCCGCGACCGCGTCCCCATACACCGTGAAGGCGAACGTCGCGGTGCCGCCGCTCCCCGCCTGGCCGTTCAGCACGGTGCCCATCGTGCCGGCGGCCGCCGAGGCCAGCCCGGGCTCCGCCGCGCTGACGGCGATGCCCAGGACCGTCGCCCGGTCGGCCAGCCGCACCGCGAGCGGGATCAGCGCCACGGCCACGCCCAGCGCGCCGAGCAGGATCGTCGAGGCCACGAACGCCCGCGAGCGCGTGCGCTCCGCGAACTCCCGCCGGGCGACCAGCCAGATGTTGCGGACGGTCGCCCCGCTGCTCACGAGCCGTCCCCCAGTCCGGGCGCCAGGTGCAGCTCCTGCTCGGCCGGCCGGCCGACCCGGTCGATGAACACCTGCTCGAGCGACGGGTCCGCCACCTCGAAGTGCAGGACCCGGGCGCCGGCGCCCACCGCGGCGGCCAGGACGGCCTCCGGCTCCAGGCCACCCTCGAGCTCCACGGTGGTCCGGTCCATGCCCGCCTGGATGACCCTCGCTCCGGGCACGCGGGCGAGCCACGGCATGCGGTGGTCCCCGGCGACGGAGATGCGCACCATCCGGCGCCCGGTGGAGCGGCGGACATCCCGCAGCGGGCCGCCGGCCACCACGCGCCCGCGGTCCACGATGGCCACGGCCTCGCACAGCGCCTCGGCCACCTCCATCTGGTGCGTGGAGAAGACCACGGTGCGGCCGCGGTCGCGCAGCTCCAGGAACGCCTCGCGCAGGAGCGCCACGTTGACCGGGTCGAGCCCCGTGAACGGCTCGTCCATGAGCAGGACGGCAGGCTCGTGGAGGACGGCGGCGATGAACTGGGCCTTCTGCTGGTTGCCCTTGGACAGCTGCTCGGCCCGGCGCCCGGCGAGGTCCTCGGCGCGGAACCGGCGCAGCCAGGCGAGCGCCTCCCGCCGGGCGCGGTCGGGCGGCATGCCGTGGAGCCCGGCGAAGAAGACCAGCTGGTCGAGCACGCGCATTCGCGGGTACAGCCCGCGCTCCTCCGGCAGGTACCCGAACGTCGAGCGCGGCAGGCGACGGCTCTCGGTGCCCCGCCAGGTCACCGTGCCCGCGTCGGCCTCCAGGACCCCGAGCGCGATCCGCATCGTCGTGGTCTTGCCGGCGCCGTTGGCGCCCAGGAACCCGAAGACCTGGCCGGGGGCGACCTCGAACGCCAGGCCGTCGAGCGCGACGACAGGCCCGAACCGCTTGTGGAGACCGTCCACCACGAGCACCATGCGCCGCGAGCATAGCCGCCCGGGAGGCGGCCGCCTGTGGCACGATCGGGCCATGGGCCCGGACCTCCTGCTGGCCATCGCGGCCGCGCTCGTCGCGATGTGGCTCGCGTGCCTCGCTCTGTTCTGGCTCGCCCGGCCCAAGGGCGTCCCGGCGCGCGCGGTCGTCGCCGCCATTCCCGACCTGCTGCGCCTGCTGCGCGGCCTGGTCGCGGATCCCACGGTCCCGCTGGACGTGCGGATCGTCCTGGTGGGCCTCGTGGCCTGGATCGTCTCGCCGCTCGACCTGATTCCTGAGTTCATCCCGGTGCTCGGCCCGGTCGACGACGTGGTGGTGGCCGTGGCGGCCCTGCGCTACGTGCGCTGGCGGGTGGGCCTGCCGGGGCTGCGAACCCGGTGGCGCGGCTCGGACGCGAGCTGGGAGCTGGTCGCGAGGCTCGTCGGCGGCGGGGCGGGGCCGGGCCGGGGGCCGGAGTAGGATTCGGCCCATGCAGGACAACCCCCGAACCCGGCCCCTCCGTTTCGACGCCGACCGTGCGGCCGGCACCCTCCGCATCGAGTGGGCGGACGGGCACCAGAGCGCCTATGACGCCGTCACGCTGCGCTGGCTGTGCCCGTGCGCCTACTGCCGCGGCGAGGCCGGCGAGCCCGGCTGGCTGGACTCCAACCCGACCCTCACGCCGGACCAGACCAAGCTGGTGGACCTCGTGCTGGTCGGGAACTACGCGATCCAGCCCACCTGGGGCGACGGGCACGACTCGGGGTTCCACTCCTACGACCTGCTCCGCGAGCAGTGTCCGTGCGAGTCCTGCACCGCTGAGCGCGCCCGCCGCCAGGCGGACGCCGGGGGTGGGCCGGCGGAGACCGCCGGCGAGCGTCACTGGCATGGAGGCAACCGATGATCATCGCGACCGCACCGTTCATCGCCGGGCACCGCGTCGTCGAGACCAAGGGCCAGGTCTTCGGCCTGGTGGTCCGCAGCCGCGGTCTGGGCGGCAACCTCATGGCCGGCCTGCGCTCGATCGCGGGCGGCGAGATCCACGAGTACACCAGCCTGCTCGAGGACACGCGGCGCCAGGCGATCGACCGGATGGTCCAGAACGCGGCGATGGTCGGCGCCAACGCGGTCATCTCGATGCGCTTCGACTCGTCGGAGCTGGCCGGCACGATGTCCGAGATCGTGGCCTACGGGACGGCGGTCGTGGTGGAGGCGGACGCCGGGGCAGCGCAGCCCGGCGAGTGACCGTGGGCGTGACGCTGGCCCGGGCGCTCATCGGCGGGCTTGGCGTGCTGCTCATGGCGGGCGGGATCGCCCTCATGGCGGTCCCCGGCGGGGGCGGGGGCCTCGGCGCGGCGCTCTGGCTGTTCGTGCCCGGGGCCATCCTGCTCGCCGCCGTCCTGCTCGAGCGGACCCGCTACCGGTCGCTGCACGCGGAGCGCACGGGCGACGGCCACGGACCGGGCGGCGGCGAGCCGGCGCGGCCCGACGGCCGCTTCCGGCCAACCGACGAGCGCTTCGTGGACCCGACCACGGGCGTCCGGATGCGGGTCTGGGTGGACCCGGCCACGGGCGACCGGCGATACGTGGCGGACGCCTGACCGCCGCGAGGCGCAGCGAGCCAGGGCGCTTCGGCCCCGGAAGCGACCGCCGTCCGGGCCTCTTGGGTGCTCGCGCACGCGTGGTATGCTCCGGCACCCCGATCTCGGGACCGGGGAGGCGTCCCGGCGCGCGCTGCGGACAGCCCCCCCGACGCCAGCACGAGGACCCATGGCCACCGTTCGCCCCGCACCCGGCCCCCGCGTCGGACGCGGCCGCCGCCGAGCGGCGCGGGACCAGCGGGCCCCCATCCTGAACCGGGAGCTGTCCTGGCTGGACTTCAACGCCCGCGTGCTGCACGAGGCGCGCGACGCACGCAACCCGCTGCTGGAGCGCGTGAAGTTCCTGGCCATCTTCGCGAGCAACCTGGACGAGTTCTTCCAGGTCCGCGTCTCCGGCCTGCGCCGGCAGGTCCGCGCCGGCGTCACCGCGGCCGCCTCGGACGGGATGAACCCCGCCCAGCAGCTCGACGCCATCCGCGAGCGCGTGCGCGCGCTGGTGGCGGAGCACGCCGAGATCTGGGCGTCCATGCGCGAGCAGCTGGCGGCGGCAGGCGTGGCCATCCTCGACTACGACCAGGTCCCCGAGCACCACGAGGACCTCCGGCGACGCTTCCACGACGAGATCTTCCCCGTGCTCACCCCGCTCGCCGTGGACCCGGGCCACCCGTTCCCGTACATCTCGACGCTGTCGCTCTCGATCGCGGTCGGCCTGCGCGACCCCGAGACCGGCGAGATCCGCTTCGCCCGGGTGAAGATCCCGCCCAGCCTGCCGCGGCTGCTCGCCGTCGAGCGCGACAAGTTCGTGCTCCTCGACCAGGTCATCGAGGCCAACCTCGACGAGCTGTTCCGAGGCATGGAGATCCTCGAGACGCACCTGTTCCGGGTGACCCGCGACGCGGACATCACCGTCGAGGAGGACGAGGCCGACGACCTGCTGCTCGCCATCGAGGAGGAGGTCAGGCGCCGGCGCTTCGGCGAGGCCGTCCGGCTCGAGGTGGAGCGCTCGATGCCCGAGGCGACCCGCCTGATCCTGATCCACGGCATCGGCATCCGCGAGGGCGACGCGTACGAGGTCGCGGGCATGCTGGACCTGGCCGCGCTCGCCCAGCTGGCCGACCTTGACCGGCCGAGCCTCAAGGCGCCGCCCCACATCCCGGTCGTCCCCTCGCGGCTGCAGCCGCAGGACGAGGACGAGCCGGCCGATGTCTTCGCCCAGATCCGGGCGGGCGACATCCTGGTCCACCACCCGTACGAGTCGTTCACCGCGTCGGTGGAACGGTTCCTGATCCAGGCCGCCAGCGACCCGGACGTGCTCACGATCAAGCAGACGCTGTACCGGACCTCGGGCGACTCCCCGATCGTCCAGGCCCTGATCGACGCGGCCGGGGGCGGCAAGCAGGTCGTGGTCCTGGTCGAGATCAAGGCGCGCTTCGACGAGGCCAACAACATCATCTGGGCCCGCAAGCTCGAGCAGGCCGGGGCCCACGTGGTGTACGGCGTCATCGGCCTCAAGACGCACTCCAAGGTCCTGCTCGTGGTTCGGCGCGAGGGCAGCCGGCTGCGGCGCTACGTCCACATCGGCACGGGCAACTACAACAGCAAGACCGCCCGCCAGTACGTGGACCTGGGGCTCCTCACCTGCCGCGAGGAGCTGGGCGCGGACGTGACCGACCTGTTCAACACCCTCACCGGCCTCTCGCGCCAGCGCGTCTTCCGCCGGCTGCTGGTGGCGCCCATCACCCTGCGGGCGCGCTTCCTCGAGCTGGTGGAGCGCGAGATCGCGTACGCCAGGGCCGGCCACCCGGCCCGCATCGTGCTGAAGATCAACTCGCTGGTGGACACGCAGGCCGTCGAGGTGCTGTACGAGGCGGCCCGGGCCGGCGTGGACGTGGACCTCATCGTGCGCGGCGCGTGCTGCCTGGTGCCGGGGATCCCGGGTATCTCGGAACGCGTCCGCGTGCGCTCGATCATCGGCGAGTTCCTCGAGCACTCCCGCATCTGGATGTTCGCCAACGGCGGCCGCCCCGAGTGGTTCATCGGCTCGGCGGACCTGATGGAGCGCAATCTCGACCGGCGCGTCGAGGTGGTGACGCCCGTGGAGGACCACGGGCTGCAGGCGCGGCTCGCCCGTATCATTGACGTCATGCTCGCCGACGACCGCCGATCCTGGCAGCTCCAGCCCGACGGCCGCTGGCTCCGGACCGAGGTTCTGGAGGCCCGCGCTGGCACGGTGGACACATTCGCCGTCTTCAAGGACGAGGCCGCCGTCCCGCAGGAGCCGGTCGAACCGTCTCGGCCGCAGGCGGTGACCGGGTCCATGGACCCGCGAGCGTGACCCCCGGCTCCGTGCCGCCGGTGGAGGTGGAGCTCAAGTTCCGGATGACCGACGCGGCCACCGGCGAGCGCCTGCTGGCGTCGGAGGAGATCGGCGGCTTCGCGGAGCTCGGCCCCGCCGAGACCAACCAGGTCGAGGACCGCTATGTCGACACCCCCGACGGCGCGCTCACGGCGGCCGGGTACGCGGGGCGGCTGCGAACGATCGGCGACGCGACGGTGATCACGCTCAAGGGCCTGCGCCGCATCGACGACGGCGGCGTGATCCACCGGCGCGAGGAGCTCGAGGGGCCGGCGGTCGAGGGCGAGCCGGCGGCGGCGTGGCCCGAGTCGGCCGCGCGCGACGCGGTGGTCCGCCTGGCCGGCGACCAACCGCTCGCCGAGATCGCGCGGATCCACCAGACGCGCCGCAAGCGTCTGTACGGGCGGGACGGCGCGGTCGTCGAGGTGTCCGTGGACGACGTGGCGGTGCTCGCTGGCGGGGCCGTCGTGGAGCGCTTCGCCGAGCTGGAGGTGGAGCTCCGGAAGGGCGAGGAGGCGTCGCTCGAGCCGCTCGCAGACCTGCTCAGGGACATCGAGGAGCTGGTCCCGGCCCAGACGTCCAAGCTGGAGCGGGCGCTGGCCGCCGTGCACCGCGACGAGCCAGCCGGCACGGTGGCCTCTCCTGCGGTATCGGCAGGCGCGATCGAGATCCCGCGGCGCGACAAGGCTCCCGAAGCCGTCCCCGGGCGCGACGGCCCGCATATCGTCGTGGGCAAGTCGCCGGGCGTGGTTGCCGACGACCACCTCGCCGAGGCCGGGCGCAAGGTGCTGCGTTTCCACCTTGCACGCATGCTGGCCCGCGAGGCTGGCACCCGGGAGGGCCGCGAAGCCGAGGAGCTCCACGCCATGAGGGTCGCCACCCGGCGGCAGCGGGCGGCGTGGCGCGTCTTCGGTGCCGCGTTCGACCCCGGGCGCACCAAGCGCCATCGTCTGCGCCTCCGCGAGGTGGCCGCCGACCTCGGCGCCGTCCGCGACCTCGACGTGCTCGCCGAGGCCCTCGAGGCGTACCGCGCCAAGCTGTCGCCCAAGGAGTCGGCCGCCCTCGAGCCGCTCGTCGCCTCGTGGCGCCGCCGGCGCGACGCGGCCCGCGTCCTGCTCGTCCACGAGCTCGACTCGAAGCGCTACGCCAAGTGGACCGAGGAGTACGCGGCGTTCGTCCAGGCCGAGGGCGCGGGCGCGCGACCGGTGGGCCCCACCGAGCCGCACCGCGTCCGGGACGCCATGCCGTCGCGCATCTGGGCGGCGTACGAGGTCGTCCGCGCCTACGAGCCGGTGATGCGCTGGGCGGACGTGACCACCCTCCACGACCTGCGGATCGCGGCCAAGTGGCTGCGCTACACGCTCGAGTTCGTCCGCGAGGCGCTCGGTCCCGAGGCCGGGCCGGCCATCGAGAAGGTGGTCGCCCTGCAGGACCACCTGGGCTGGCTGCACGACGCGGACGTCGCTGCCGGACTCGCCCGGACGTTCCTCGTCGAGCACGCCGGCGACCTTGACGAGCTGGAGGCCGCGGCGATCGGCCGGTACCTCATGGACCGGGAGCGCGAGCTGGCGCGCCTGCGCAAGACCGTGGGCACGCCGTGGCGGGGCGTGTCCAGCCTCGCGTTCCGCCGCTCGCTGGGACGGCTCGTCGCCGGGCTCTGAACTCCCGGGCGCCTGCGGGGGCGCGCTGCCTACGCCGGCCGGGTCGGGTCGGACCAGCCGCCTGCCAGCTGCGCAAGACGGTCACGCCACGCCGCGCCGCCGCGCGCGGCGGCCAGGATGGCCCCCTCCCGGATCCCCTCCTCCGAGACGCGGAGGCGGTCGGCTCCGTACCGGGCGAGGATCGCTTCCACGATGATGGCGCCGGCGGGCAGGATCCTCGCTCGCTCCGGCCGGATGGCGTGGCGAACGGCGGCGTCGCGACTCCGCTCGACGGTGAGCATGGCGAGGGCAACGGTGACGCGGCGACGGGACAGCAGGCGGTCCTCGGCCGTGACCGGCAGCAGGCGCAGCAGGTTGGACGCCGTGCCGCCCACGGCCACGATCTCTGTCGGGCTCGCCGCGGGCGCGCCGCCCATGGCGCCAGCCACCGCCGTCCGGAGCGCCTCCAGCTCGGCCAGCGAGGGCGGGTCGGCCGCCACGTGGTCGCGCGTGAGCCGCGCCGCCCCGAGTGGGAGGCCGGCAGTCCGCACGATGCCAGCGGGACCCGCCACCACGAGCTCGGAGCTTCCCCCGCCGATATCGGCCAGAAGGAGCTCGCCGTCCACCGGCCGGCCGCCCGTGGCGCCGATCAGGGTGAGCATGCCCTCCTCGGCGTGGTCGAGAACGTGGACCGGCACGCCGATGCGAGCCAAGGTGGCGCGGACGACCGCCGGTGCGTCGGCGGCGCGGCGCAGGGGCTCGGTGCCGACGACCGTGACGGTGGCTGCGCCGATCCCGCGGGCCGCCACGACGTAGCGCTCGAGGTCGGCAATGAGCGCGGCCCGAAGGTCGCTCCCGAGGTAGCCGTCCGCCGCGACCCGATCGCCAAGGCCCAGGAAAACCGACTCGTCGAGCAGCGGGACCACGCGGTGGCTGTCAACGATGCCCACGAGCAGATGGACGCTCGTGGCGCCGACGTCGATCGCAGCGGCCACGTGCGAGCCCGGGGGCACAACGAGGCCGCCGGTGGCAAGCGGGCTCGCAGGCTCGGCGGCGGGCCCTGGCTCGGCGGGCTCGGGCTCGGGCGCCGACT
>JAKAMV010000107.1 GCA_021812735.1 Chloroflexota bacterium
CATGTAGCGCGGGATGCCGCCCTCTGCCGGCGCCTGCCACACCTGGCTGGCGGCGGACAGGCCGGACTGCGGCCGCGCCGCCCAGAGGTCGTCGATCATGACCGCCACCACGTGGCGCTTGGCGAGCTCGGGCGCCACCAGCACGCCGTCGAGCGGGTCGGCGACGAGCACGGGCGTGGGCGACGGCGTGGGCGCCGGCGTGGTCGAGGCCTGCCCGGACGGGGCGGGCGACGCTGCGTCGGTCGGCAGCCCGCTCCCGGACGGGCTCGCGTTCGCCTGCGCGCCGGCCGACGGCGACGCAGCGGCCGACGGGCCCATCACCGCCCGCCCGGCGAACAGGCCGATGCCCACGCCTGCGGCGAGCGCCAGGACCACGAGGATCAGCGCCGGCACGCGCCTCACGGGACGGATGCCTCGAGATCCGGCTGAGGTGCAGACACGCGCGGTACTCCCATGCGGGCCTCGGATCGAGACCGGACCGGGCGGACTATAGCCGTTTCGCGGGTCCGCCCGCCGCGCCCGGCCGCCGATCCGCCACGCGGAAGGCGACGTACGGCCGTTGGAGCGGCCCGCGGCGCGTCGTACCCTGTGGCGCAACCTGCAGCCCGAGGCCCCCCGATGAACGAGCCCAGCACTTCTGTTCAGCCGCTCGACGCCAGCGAGGGCGAGCCCGCCGACGCCAGCGTCGAACCGGCGACGGTGGTCGCATCGCCCGCCGATGCCGGCGCCGACACCCTGGCAGCCGCCGAAGCCGATGCCGCCGCCGAGGCGGCCGAGATTGTCGCGGCAGCGCCCGCGCCGCCCTCGGGGTCCGCGGCGGTTGCAGCGGCGTCGCCTGCGCCGGGCGAGGCGGGGAGCCGCCGTGACCCCGACCGCGTCGCCGTCAGCAGCCTCCAGCTCGAGCGGGGCGGCATCGGCGAGGCGACCGCGGACACCGTGGAGGTTCGGCTGGGCGGCATCGGACGACTGCACGCCGAGGACGTCTTCGTGCAGTTCGGCGGCGTCGGTGTCGCCCGCGCGGACGCGGTCAACGTCGAGTGGGGCAGCGTGGGGCCCGTCGCGGCCGGCGAGCTGCACGTCACGCAGGGCGTCGTCGGCAACGTCCTCGCCCGCGAGGCCACCATCGACCAGGGCCTCGTGCGCACGCTGATCGCCCAGCGCGTCACGGTCACGCGCCCGTCCGCCGCGCTGGTGGTGCTCGCAGCCCGGGTCGACGGCGAGCTCCGGGCGCTGCTCGACTGGCGGGGCGCGCTCGCCCTCGGCGTCGGCCTCGGCATCGTGGCGGCGACGTCGCGGGCGCTGCGAAGGGTCCGCTGACCGCGGGTCGCCGGGCGGGGAGAACCGGGTCGGCCGGTATACTGCTGCGGGTCGCGAGACCGGCCTCCGGTCAGCCGCGCCCGTCGCGGCGGCGAGCGTCGGCCGCGAGGCCCAGTCACGCAGGAGCACGCCCGCCTTGATCGACCCGACCGCCCGCATCCACCCGACCGCCGATCTGGAGGCAGACGTGACGGTGGGGCCGCGGAGCAGCATCTGGCACCGCGCGCAGGTGAGGATCGGGGCCACGATCGGCGCCGAGTGCATCATCGGCCGCGACGCGTTCATCGACGAGGGCGTCAGCCTCGGCGACCGCGTCAAGGTCCAGAACCTCGCCCTCGTCTACCACGGGGTCACCGTGGAGGACGGGGTGTTCATCGGGCCCAACGCCATCCTCACCAACGACCGCTACCCGCGGGCCATCACCGCCGACGGCGCCCTCGCCCGCGCGGACGACTGGACCGTCTCCCCGATCACCCTGCGCACCGGCTGCTCGATCGGCGCCGGCGCCGTCGTGGTCGCCGGTGTGGACGTCGGCCGGTTCGCCACCGTCGGCGCCGGCTCGGTCGTGACCCGCACGGTCCCCGATCACGCGCTCGTCGCCGGCAGCCCCGCCCGCCGCATCGGATGGGTGTGCGGCTGCGGGCAGCGCCTCGTCGACGCCGCGGGCGCCGCGGTCCGGGCGGACCACGAGGGTGCGGCCACGTGCCCCCGCTGCCCGTCCACCTACACCATCACGGGCGACGCCTGCGTCGCCGGCTGAGGGAGCCCCGCCTGATGATCCCGATCTCCAAGCCCGACATCGGCCCCGCCGAGGAGACGGCCGTCCTCGAGGTCCTTCGCTCCGGCATGCTCGCCATGGGCGCCAAGACCAAGGCGTTCGAGGAGGCGTGGGCCGACTACTGCGGCGTCAAGCACGCGATCCTGATGGCGAACGGAACCGTCGCCCAGGAGGCCGTCCTCCACGGCGTCGGCATCGGCGAGGGCGACGAGGTCATCACCGTCTCGTTCTCGTTCAACGCCACGGTCTCGGTCATCCTCCGCGCCGGTGCGCGCCCCGTGTTCGTGGACATCCGCGAGGACGACTTCTGCATGGACCCCGCCCAGGTGGAGGCGGCGATCACGCCCCGCACCAAGGCGATCATGCCGGTCCACCTGTACGGCCTGATGGCCGACATGGCGCCGCTCGAGGAGATCGCGAGGCGCCACGACCTGGTGATCATCGAGGACGCGGCGCAGGCCCACGGCGCGACGTACCGCGGCCGCAGGGCCGGCCAGTTCGGGCCCACGATGTTCAGCCTGTACGCCACCAAGAACCTGATGACGGGCGAGGGCGGCTTCGCCACGACCGACGACGACGACGTTGCCGACCGGATCCGGCTGTTCCGCAACCACGGCATGCGCGTCCGCTACCACCACGAGAGCCTGGGCACCAACTACAAGCCCGGCGACCTCGCGGCGGCGATCGGCCTCGCGCAGCTGACGCGCCTCGACGAGCGGACCGAGCAGCGCCGCCGCAACGCCGCCCACCTCACGGCGGAGCTGTCGGGCGACTACCTGACGCCAACGGTGCCCGAGGGCCGCGGCCACGTCTGGCACCAGTACGTGATGCGCTTCCCGGGGGAGCGCCAGCGGGTGATCGACGGGCTCGCCGAGCGCGGTGTGGGGACGCTGATCTACTACCCCGTGCCGATCCACAAGCAGGCGTACCTCCGGGAGTTCGTGCCGGGCGCGGCGGACCTGGACCTGCCGGTGACGAACCGGCTCTCCGACGAGGTCCTGGCGATCCCGGTGCACCCCAAGCTCTCGCAGGACGACCTCGCGACGATCGTGCGGTCCGTCCGCGAGGTCGCCACGCCGGTGCAGCGATGAGCGAGGCGCCCCGGCTCCGGGTCGGCCTGGTCGGCCTGGGGATGATGGGCCGCAACCACCTGCGGGTCGTCTCGAGCCACCCCGCGACGACGCTCGCCGCGGTCGCCGACCTCGATCCGGCGGCCCTCGAGGCGGCGACGTCGCAGACCGGCGCGGCGGGCTTCGCGGACCCGGCGAGGATGATCCGCGAGGCGGACATCGAGGCGGTGGTCATCGCGGCGCCGACCACCGCGCACGTGCCGCTGGCGCTGGCCGCCATCGAGCGCGGCCTGCCGGTGCTGGTGGAGAAGCCCCTGGCCGCGACGCACGCCGAGGCGCTGCAGATCGTCGCCGCCGGCCGCGCGAGCGGCGTGCCCGTCCAGGTCGGCCACGTCGAGCGCTACAACCCGGCCGTGCTCAAGCTGGGCGAGCTGCTGCGGGCCGGCTGGCTGACCAACATCTACGCCATCGTGTCCCGCCGCGCCGGGC
Organism: Chloroflexota bacterium; assembly: GCA_021812735.1. The sequence goes on from JAKAMV010000107.1 coordinate 3,655, forward strand.
CGTTCCCGGCCCGCATCCGCGACGTGGGCGTGACCGTGGACCTGGCCACCCACGACGCCGACATGCTCAGCTGGGTGGCCGGCGAGCGGCCGGTCCGGGCGTACGCGGAGCTGGCCCAGCGCAAGCACGCCACGCACGAGGACCTGCTGTTCGGCCTGCTCCACTTCCCGTCGGGCGCCACGGGCATGCTCGACGTCAACTGGCTCACGCCCGCCAAGCGCCGCCAGCTGGTGGTCATCGGCGAGGAGGGCATGTTCGAGCTGGACTACCTGACCCAGAAGCTCACCTTCACCAAGTCCGACCTCGCCGGGCAGCAGCTGATCGCGGGCTACGCGCCCACCTTCGCGGGCGACGTGCTGGAGGTGGAGGTCGAGACCCACGAGCCGCTCAAGGCGCAGCTCGACGCGTTCGTCCGCGCCGCCCGCACGGGCGAGCGCCCGTACGTCGACGGCGAGGACGGCGCCTGGGCGGTCCGCATCGCCAACGCCCTGCTGGAGGCGGCCTCGACCGTCCGCCCCGTGGACCTGGCCGGGGAGGCCGCGCCCGCATGACCCGCATCGTCACCCGCCCGTCCGTCGGCGCCTCCATGCTCGGCGGCTCCATCAGGCTGCCCCCGCAGCCGTGCACCCACGGCCCCGCGCGCCAGGTCTCGCCCTGGTCGGGCGGGGAGGGGACCGCCGGCACGGTCGCGGTCGTCGGCGCGGGCAAGATGGGGCTCCCGCTGGCCGCCCAGTTCGCCACCCACGGCTGGACCGTGATCGCGGTGGACGTGAACCCGGCGGTCGTGGAGGCGATCAACGCGGGCCGGTCGCATGTGGGCGAGGAGCCCGGGCTGGCCGAGATGGTGGCGGCCGTGCACGCCGAGGGCCGCCTGCGGGCGACGCTCGACGCGGCCGCAGCCGCGCGCGACGCCGACGTGGTGGTGCTGATCGTGCCGGTGATGCTCGACCAGGAGCACCAGCCCGACTACCGGTACATGGACCCGGCGGTCGATTCGATCGCCCCGGGCGTCCACGCCGGTTCGACGATCATCTTCGAGACCACGCTGCCCATCGGCGACACCCGCCAGCGGTTCGCGCCGCGCCTCGAGCGGGCCTCCGGCCTCGTCGCCGGACGCGACCTCCACGTGGCGTTCTCCCCCGAGCGCCTGTTCAGCGGCGCCGTGCTCGCGAACCTGGCGGCGTATCCGAAGCTGGTGGGCGGGACCGCGCCCGCGTCGACGGACCGCGCGGCGGCGTTCTACGCCTCGGTCCTCGACGCCGAGGTGGTGGCGATGTCCAGCTCCGAGGCCGCCGAGTTCAGCAAGCTCGCCGACACCACCTACCGCGACGTCAACATCGGCCTCGCCAACGAGTTCGCCCGCGTCGCGGACCTCCACGGCATCGACGTCACCGAGGTCATCGCGGCCGCCAACAGCCAGCCGTACAGCCACATCCACATGCCGGGTATCGGCGTCGGCGGGCACTGCATCCCGGTCTACCCGCACCTGCTGCTCGCGCGGGCACCCGGCCTGCGGATCGTCGAGACGGCGCGCGAGGTCAACGACGGCCAGACGGACCGGGCGCTGGACGCCGTCTCGTCGCGCCTCGGCGGCCTGGACGGGGTGCCCGTGCTCGTGCTGGGCGCCACCTACCGCGAGGGCGTCAAGGAGCTCGCGTACAGCCGCGCGATCCCGCTGATCCGCGACCTCGCCGCCGCCGGCGCCGTGGTGTCGGCCTTCGACCCGCTGCTGACGCCCGCGGAGATCGAGGCGCTGGGCGCCCGGCCGTGGGCCTGGGGCGAGGGCGCCCCGTTCCGCGCGCTCGTCACCCAGACCGCCGACCCGCAGTTCGCCACGCTCGACCCGGCCTGGTTCCCCGAGCTCGCCGTGGTCTACGACGGCCGCAACAGCCTGCGGACGCTGGCCCTCCCCGAGGGCGTCGCGTATCTCGGCGTGGGGGTCCAGGCCGACACGCGCGTCCGCGCGGGCGGCTGACGGCCAGCCGAGCCGGACGCGCCCGCGAGCCGCCCCGTGCGCATCGTCAGCGTCGTCGGCACCCGACCGCAGCTCATCAAGGCGGCGGCGCTCGCGCCCGCCCTCCGCGCCCGCCACGAGGACGTGTTCGTGGACACCGGCCAGCACTACGACGAGGCGATGGCCGGCGCCTTCTTCGCCGAGCTGTCGCTGCCGCGGCCGGACCACGCGCTGGGCGTGGGCGGCGGCAGCCACGCGGAGCAGACGGCGCGGATGCTGCTGGCGCTCGAGCCCGTCCTGCTCGCCGAGCGGCCCGACGCGGTGCTCGTCTACGGCGACACGAACTCCACCCTCGCCGGCGCCCTCGCGGCGGCCAAGCTCGGCATGCCGGTGGCCCATGTGGAGGCCGGGCTGCGCTCGTTCGACCGGCGGATGCCGGAGGAGCTCAACCGCGTCGTCGCCGACCACCTGTCGCGCTGGCTGTTCGCCCCCACGCCCGCCGCCGTGGCGAACCTCGCCGCCGAGGGCGTCACCGACGGCGTGCGCCAGGTGGGCGACCTGATGCAGGACCTGGCCAGCCGGGTCGGCCGCGAGGTCCGCGAGCCCTCGGCACTGGCGCGGGCGGCCGGCGCCGCCGGCCTTTCGCTCACGCCGGGCGGGTACGCCTTCGCCACGGTGCACCGGGCGGAGAACCGCGACCCCGCCGCGATGCGCGCCTGGGCGACGATCCTGGCGGACGCCGCCGCCACCCGGCCGGTGGTCCTCGCGCTCCACCCTGGCACCAGGGCCGCGCTCGACGGCGCCGGCATCGCCCTCGACCCCGGCGTGCACGTCGTCCCGCCACAGGGCTATCGCACCACCCTCACCCTCCAGCTCCACGCGGCGGCAGTGCTGACCGATTCGGGCGGCGTCCAGCGCGAGGCCGCCTGGCTCCGGACGCCGTGCCTGGTCCTGCGCGACCGGACCGAATGGCTGGAGGCCGTCGCCGAATCCGAGGGGCGGATGGTGGTCGTGGGCCTCGACCGCAGGCGGGCCGCCCGCGAGCTGGCCCGCCTCGCCCCCGCGGCGGACGCCGCACGCCTGGCAGTCGAGCGCGCCGCCGGGTTCGACCTCGCTCCCGCCGGGGCGGGCGAGGCCATCGCGGCCGCGCTCGCCGCGAACGGGTGACCGCGGGAGCGGCGCGATGAGCCGCGTCGTGATGTTCGTCTACAACGACGTGCGCACGGACGCGCGCGTCCTGCGCGAGGCGGCGGCGCTCGCGGAAGCCGGCCACAGCGTGACCATCATCGGCCGCCCGTCCAACCCGACGTCCCGCGTCGCCGACTCGGAGACACGCGGGCAGGTCGCGATCCTCCGGGTGCCGATCCCGGGCGGCTGGCGAATCCTGCTCGCGTTCCTCCGCCACCCGTGGCGCCTCGCCCGCTGGGTGGCCCTGCGGATCCTGGGCGGGCTCAAGTCGCTGCCCGGCGGGATCGGCGAGCTGCTGCTGGGTCTCGGCGTCGGCCTCGCGGCCGTCCCGTGGTCGGTGATCCGGCTGCCGTTCTTCCTGCTCGGCCGGGCGCTCGGCCGCCGGACGCCGCCCGGCGGATCGCTCCTCGACTGGCTGGTCCGGTGGCGCTGGGCGACCCTCGGCTGGGCCGCCAGCGCGGCCGCCGCCGCGGGCCCGGCGGACGTCTACCACGGCCACGACCTGACCGGCCTCCCGGCCGCCGTGCGCGCCAGGGAGCGGAGCGGCGGCGGAGGAGCCATCGTCTACGACAGCCACGAGATCTTCCTCGAGTCGGGCACCAACGCCACGCGGCCGCGCTGGATCAAGCGGTTCTTCGCACGGCTCGAGCGGCGCTGGGCGTCGGAGGCGGCGGGCGTCGTCACCGTCAACGACGCGCTGGCGGGCGAGCTCCGCACGCGGCTGGGCGCCCGGGACGTGACGGTCGTCCACAACTGCCCGCCCCGCTGGACGCCGCCATCGGAGCCCGAGGACCACCTCCGGCCCGCGGCGGGGATCCCGGCGGGAACCCCGCTCGCGCTGTACCACGGCGGCTTCTCCGCCCACCGCGGGCTGGAGCAGCTTGCCGAGGCCATCCTGGTGCCGGGCATGGAGGGCGTCCACGCCGCCTACCTGGGCTACGGCTCGCTGCGCGCCGACCTCGACCGGATGGCAGCCGACCCGAGGTACGGCGGCCGCCTCCACGTGCTCGACGCCGTCCCGCCCGATGCGCTGGTGGGCTGGGTCTTCGGCGCCGACGTGGACGTGATGGCGCTCCAGCCCAGCACGCTGAACCACTACCTCTCCACGCCCAACAAGCTGTTCGAGTCCCTCGCGGCCGGCGTCCCGGTGGTGGCGTCCGACTTCCCGGACCTCCACCGCATCGTGGTCGACAACCCGGGCGGCCCGCTCGGAGCCGTCTGCGACCCCGGCGACGCGGCCTCGATCGCGGGCGCCATCCGCGGGGTGCTGGAGGCGTCCGAGGACGAGCGGCGCGCCCTGCGGGCGCGGTGCCTTGCCGCCGCGCACGACCGCTGGAACTGGGAGCACGAGTCGGCCGCCCTCGTGGCGCTCTACGCGCGGCTCGCCGAGGCGGCCGCCCCGGGCGGGCGCACCGCGCCATGACGCGTCCTGCGCCCGTTCCCCAGCGCGCGACGATCGTGCTGCCCTCGACCGGCGAGTTCGACTCCCGCACCTACCGCATCGCCAGCGCTCTGGCCGCCCGCGGCCACGCCGTGACGGTCCTCGCCCGCCTGCGGCCGGGGCTGCCCGCCGACGAGCGCCACCCGGCCGGGTACCGCATCCGGCGGGTCCGGGCGACGGCCGTGGACGGGCTGCCGCTGCCCGGCGTCGTCCGCGACCGCCTCGCCGGGCTGCGAGCCGGCGCAGGCGACGCGATGTCAGAGGCGGGCCCGGCGCGCATGCCCCCGGCCTCCCGCCTCGTCGGCGCTGAGCGGGGAGGGCCCGCCGGCCTCGCCCGGCGCGCCGGGCGCGTGGTCGGCGGCGTCCGGCGGATCGCGGCGATGGCGCTCGTGGTGCGGTCCCAGCTGCGCGCCAGCCGTCCAGTTGACGACGGCGCGGACGTGTACCACGGCATGGCGTACATGGGCATCCCCGTCGCGCTGGGGCTGGCGGGCCGACACGCGAGGGCGCGCGCCGTGTACGACGCCAGGGACATCTACGTGGACGCCGGGAACCTCGCCCGGCTCCCCGGGCCGGTGCGGCGGGTGGTGGGCGCCGCGGAGCGCCGGTGGGCGCGCCGCGCGGACCGCGTCGTGACCGTCAACCTCCCGTATGCCGAGGTGATGGCGCGGCGCTGGGACCTGCCGACGCCGGTCGTGGTGCTCAACTGCTCCTACCGCTACCAGCCCGCCGCGCCCAAGTCGCGCCGCCTCCACGAGGCGCTGGGCCTGCCCGCGGACCGCCGCGTGGTGCTCTACCAGGGGGGGTTCTCGACGGACCGCGGGATCGAGCAGCTGGTCGAGGCGATCCCGCAGGTGCCCAACGCCACGCTGGTGCTGCTGGGCTACGGCGCGCTCCGGCCCTGGATCGACCGCGTGACCGCCGGGCCCGGGATGGCGGACCGGGTCCGCGTCCTCGACGCCGTGCCGCCGACGGAGCTGCTGGACTGGGTGGCCGCCGCCGACGTGGTGGCGATGCCGATCCAGCCGACGACGCTCAACCACCGCCTCACCACGCCCAACAAGCTGCTCGAGGCGATGGCCGCGGGCGTGCCGGTCGTGGCATCGGACCTGCCGGGGATGGCCGACATCGTGCGCGAGGCGGGGTGCGGCGTGCTCTGCGACCCGCGTGATCCCGCGTCCGTTGCCGCGGCGGTCCGCGCCGTGCTCGACGCGCCGGACGGGGGCCGCGGGATGGCCGAGCGGGCGCTGGCGGCCGCCCACGCCGGCTACAACTGGGAAGCCCAGATGGAGCGGCTCCTGGACCTGTACACAACCCTCACGGGCAAGCCGTGGTGACGGCGGCGGGCCGCGCACCGCGGGCGGTGCTGCTGGTGGCGAACGCGGCGAGCCCCTACTCGCGCGGGCTCCGGGTGGCGCGGTCGCTGGCCGCGGCCGGCTGGGACGTGGAGGTCGCGGCGGTGGACGACGACCGCCACCCGGTCGATCAGGACGACGCCGGGGTCCGCGTCCACCGCTACCGGCCGCGGGGCCGATGGGCCCGCTGGCGCACCGACGCCCCGCGACGCCCCCGCGGCGGCGTGCGCGGCTGGCTCGTCCGATGGGCCGACGCCGTGGTCAAGCTGCTCGCCTGGCCCGTCCACGTCCGTGCGTGGTGGGCGGCCCTCGCGGCAGAGCTGCCGCCCGCCGACCTGTACCACGCATTCGGGATCCTGACGATCCCCGTGGCGCTTCGTCTGGCGGAGGACGCCCGGAAGCAGGGCCGCGCCGGCCGCGTCGTGTACGACGTGATCGACGTGATCCTCGAGTCCAACAACGTCGCCGGCGTTCCAGGGCCCGCCCTCGCAGTCTGGAGGTGGCGCGAGCGACGCTGGGTGCGCAGGTCGGACCTGGTCGTCACCGTGAACGACGCCATCGCCGACCACCTCGCCACGACGTGGCGCCTGGCGCGGCGGCCCACCGTGCTGCTCAACTGCCAGCCGCGGTGGACCCCGCCCGCGGCGCGCCCCGACCTCATCCGCCAGGCAGCCGGCATCCCGCCGGAGCGCCGGATCGTGCTGTTCCTGGGTCGCCTGGGCAGGGAGCGAGGGCTCGACGCCGCCGCGGAGGCTGTGCTGGGCCTGCACGACGCGGCGCTGGTGCTGCTCGGCTTCGGCGCCTGGGAGGACCGGCTCCGCGAGCGCGACCAGGACCCCCGCTTCGCCGGCCGCCACTTCACGCTGCCGCCCGTGCACCCCGACGACGTGCCGGCCTGGACGGCCTCGGCGGACGTGTCGGTGGTCGCCGTGCCCGCGAACTCGCTCAACCAGCGCCTGTCGTCGCCCAACAAGTTCTGGGAGTCGCTCACCGCCGGCACCCCCGTCGTCGTCGGGCGCGAGCTGACGGTGATGCGCGAGATCGTCGAGCGCGACGGGCTGGGCGCGGTGGCCGATCCCTCGAGCGCGGACGACCTGGCGGCGGCGCTGCGCACCGTGCTCGAGGCGCCCGACGAGGCGCGGGCGGCGATGCGGGAGCGCTGCCTGCGGGTGACGCGCGAGCAGTACTGCTGGGAGGTCGCCGTGGAGCCCTACCTGACGGCGGCGGCGGGACTGGGGGGAGCGGCGTGATCCGGCCCCTCCGCGTCCTGACCGTTGCTCGCTGGTACCCATCGCACGACGTCCGCTACCGGGGCTCCTTCGTCGCCGACCTGGTCGCCGCGCTCGCGGGTCTGGGCATGGACCCCGTCGTCGCGTCGTGGGATCCGGCGCTCGTCCGGGGCGGCCGCCCAGCCGGCGCGGAGCTGGGCCGTGCGGTCGCCGCGTGGACCCAGGCGGTGCGCTCCCCCGCCGTCTGCGCCGTGCCACGCACCTGGGGCGCCGGGGTCAGGGTCGCGAGGCTGCCGGTGGTGGACGACGCCGCGAACGACGACTGGCGCGGCCGCGTCCTGGCCCACGCCGCGCTGCTCGAGCCCTTCGCCGTGGAGCTCCACCGCGCAGCGCCCATCGACATCGTCCACGCCCACACGGGCATCCCCGACGGACTCGCGGCGGCCGCCGTCGCCGACCGGCTCGGGGTGCCGCTGGTCGTGACCGAGCACGCCTCGGACGCCGCCCGCTCCATTGCCGGCGACCCGGCGCTCGCGGACGCCTACCGGTCGCTGTTGACGGGTCGTCGCCGCCTCGTCGCCATCAGCGAGCCGAGCCGACGGCGCCTGGCGGACGCGCTGGGTGTTGCGCCGGGCTCGATCGCGGTGATCGGCAACGTCGTGGACACCGAGGCGTTCGCGCCCGCGGGCACCCAGGGTCGGGACGCCGGCGAGCTGCTGTGGGTGGGTGAGCGCAGCCCCAAGAAGGGCACCGACGTGCTGCTGCGCGCGATGGCGCTGCTCGTCGCGGACCACCCGGGTCTGCACCTGCGACTCGTCGGCCGGGCGCCCACCGCGGAGCTCGAGGCCCGCTGGGCCGCGGAGGCGGCTGGGCTGGGGATCGCCGACCGGGTCGCCTTCGACCCGCCCGCCGACCGCGCCGGCGTGGTGGCCGCCATGGCCCGGGCGTCGGTCCTGGTCCACCCGAGCCCGGCCGAGACGTTCGGGGTGGTCGCCGCGGAGGCCGCCGCTTCAGGGCTGCCGGTCGCGGCCACGCCGTCGGGGGGCGTCGAGGATGTCGTCGGGCATGGGGGCTCGCTCGGCACGATCGCCGCGAGCCACGACCCGGCCGACCTGGCGCGCGCCGTGGAGGACGTCCTTGCGCGGCGGGCGGCGTTCGATCCCGACGCCATGCACCGGTCGATCGCCGCGCGATTCGGCGCCCGGCAGGTCGCCCAGGCGTACCAGGAGCTCTATGCCGAGCTCGTGGGGCCGGGCCGGGCGGCGGATCCCGGGCGCCGCGAGGCGGCCGCGACCGGTGTGCCAGAAGTGTCGGCGCCGGCGCTCGTCGTCGGCGCCCAGCGGACGCTCCTCGACCGGCGGCTCGCGCAGATCCCGTGGCGGACCCTCCCGGCCGTCACCGTGCTCACGCTGCCGGGGAAGGGCGACGCCGCCTCGGCGGGCGGCACGGGCCCGCAGCCGCTTGAGGTGGACCCCGACGCGCCGTTCGCCCGCGAGATGGCCCGCCTCTCGGGCCCCGAGCTCGCCGGCCTGCCCGCCGGTCTCGCCCGGGCGATCCGCACGGTCCTGCACCCGCTCGCGCCAAGGGCTCGACGCCGGCTGCGCGGGCAGCGGGACGAGTTGCGCGCGCGGGAGCTCGAGCGGCTCGTGCTCGAGGCGTGGCGGGCGCGCTCGGCGGGCGGCACCCCGGCGTGGATCGTCGCGCTGGATCCGGCGGACGTGCTCGCGGCACGCGTCGCGCTCGAGGCGGGGGCGCCACTTGCGCCGGGCGGGCTGCGCTGGCTGGCGGACCGGCTCGACGCCGCCGGGGCGGGCGCGGAGGCGTAGCGCCGACAGCCGGTAGCGCGGGTCGGCGGCCTCTGGCCCGGCTATCCGGACTGTAGGTGTGTCGGGGACGCGGGTTCGACCCGAAGCCTCGCGCATGGGTCGGCGACCGCCGCGACGTCGAGCCGGATCTTGGCGCCGAGCGGGGTGTTCTCGCGGCAGCGGTGCCAGCCGCCGCCAGACGCCGAGCCGGGCAACGGTGTCCTCAACCGTGCCGAGCGGCCTGACGACCTGACGGGCATGACCTTGCCCAGGGCTCGCGCCGGCTTGACCCCGCTTGGCCGCCGGCGGCATCGGCTTCCCCCCGCTTGGCCGGCGGCCGCATCGCCGCTGCTGTCGGGCCGCTCGAAATCGAGATCGGAACCGTGGGAGGCGGTCTTCGCGGCGTCTCGCGTGGACGGCGCAGCCGCCTTGCCCAGCAAGCCAGCATGGCTCGAGCGCGCGGATGGGCGGTCACCACCGCCTATTCACGTGGGGACTCTTAGAACCGAGCACAAACCCCATCGCCCGCCAGAAATTCACCCTGGGCATCAGTGGTGGGCCAAGGTTGCGGAAACCGGCGAAACCGCCCGACGAGGGGCCGCCAGCAGGATCTACGAGTCTCCGCGCGAGTATCTGGCGGCAGCAGGCGGCTCGCCCGTTCGGAGCCGAAGCGCGCTGCTGGCGGCCCCGGGCCCAGCCGCCCCGGGCCTGGCGGCCGTCCGCCCGAGCCGATGCATGGGCCTACCGGCCCCCGGCCGAGCGGCCCTTCGCCCGAGCCGCCGCCGCAGCCTTGGCAGCCACCGCCTTCAGCTCCTCCTCGCGCTCCGCCTTGGAGCGCATCGAGTGCTCGACGTGGACGTCCACGACCTCGGCCGGGTCGCCCTCCATCACGACGCGGCCCTTCTCGAGGAGCATCGCCCGGTTGCAGAACTCGGTGACCCAGTGCATGTCGTGGGTCACGAGCACGACGGCCTTGGCGTTGGCGGCGATCTCGAGCACGCGCTGGCGCGACTTCTCGCGGAACACCTGGTCCCCGGTGGCGAGCACCTCGTCGAGCAGCAGCACGTCGGGGTCCACCGAGGTGGCGATGGAGAAGCCCAGCCGTGCCCGCATGCCCGACGAGTAGGTCTTGATGGACGCATCGATGAAGTCGCCGATGTCCGCGAAGTCGATGATCTGCTGCTGCATGTCGAGCATCACCTTGTGGGGGATGCCCAGGAACGCGCCCGCAAGCATGATGTTGTCGCGGCCCGTCAGCTCCTGGTCGAAGCCGGCGCCCAGCTGGAGCAGGCTCGAGATCTTGCCCCGGACGTCGATCACGCCCTCGGATGGGTAGATGATCCCGGCCAGCACCTGGAGCAGGGTGCTCTTGCCGGCGCCGTTGGGCCCGATGACCGCGAGCGCCTCGCCCGGCACCATGCGGAAGCTGACATCGCGCAGGGCCCAGAACTTGGTGTCGCCCTCGCGGTGGAGGATGTTCTGGAACGTGGTCCGGAGCGTGTTCTTGCGGGTCAGGCGCAGGTTGTACTGGACCCCCAGCTCATGGACATCGATGGCGTAGTTGGCGGCGGACAGCTTGTTCAGGGACAGCATCAGAGGACCTTCGCGAACGACGTCTCGGCCCGCTTGAAGACCATGGTGGTGAGGGCCAGGATCAGCAGCGACGCCACGAGCAGGATCAGCAGCGGGGTCCAGTTCGGCATGACCGGGCCCGTTGTGTCGGTGCCGTAGATCACGACCCGGTACGACTCGAACAGCGTGAAGAACGGATTGAGCTCCATCAGTTTCATGATGGTCGGGTGGACCCTCGCGATGGAGTTCAGTGATGACGCCGCGTACAACCCGGGCGACAGGTAGAACCACATCCGCAGGGCGTGACGGCTGACGTTGGCGACGTCGCGGTAGAAGACGTTGGTCGCCGAGACCAGATAGCCGAACGCCATGGTGAACACCAGCTGGACGACGGCGATGGGGATGATCAGCACCAGGACGATCGATAGGCGGTCCCGGTAGAACAGGACCAGCAGCGCGAGCAGCGGGATCATCCCGAACAGGAAGCCGGCGATCCCGGCGATCGTGCTTGCGGTGGGCAGGACGATCTTGGGGAACTTGATCTGCTTGATCAGCTTGTCCTGACCCGACACGCTCGTGATCGCGTCGCCAACCGAGCTCGTGAACCACTTCCAGGGCAGGATCGCCGAGAAGATGAAGAGGGGGTAGTCCGGCACCTTCTCCTGGAAGATGACGCTCACGAGGACCACGTAGACCAGCATCTGGAGCAGCGGGTCCACCACCCACCAGATGTTGCCCAGGAGGGTGTCAGAGCCCTTCTTCTTGAGGTCCGCCTGCACGAGGTAGGCGATCAGGCGCCGGCTCTGGTAGACCTCGCTGGCCGCCTCGCGCAGGAGCGTGAGGGGGTCGCGCCGCGGTCGTCGACGACGCGCCGCCGCTGCGGTGGAGACCTGGGTTTGCATCACGCGGCAGGGTAGCACGGCTCTCCGGGCGGCCCGGTGGACCAGAGCGGCCATCTCGGCGGGCGCCGGACTGGGGCCCGAGTCGCGCGCACGGGGCATAATCTCGCGCGCACGGGGCATGATCTCGCGCGCGATCGAGCCTGGGATGCGCCGTCGCAGCCCCAGGAGTGTGGTGGGACATGGACGATCACGAGGCGCCCGAGCCGGACCCGTCACCATCGCAGCCCGCTGCCGAGCCGAGGCCCGACAGCGCCACCGGCGCGCCTCCCCCTGCCCGTCCTGGGATGCTCGTGTCGAGGCGCCGTGTTCTGGTCGGCGCCGCCGCCCTGCTGGCCGTCGGCGCCGCCGGCGGCGCCGGCGTGCTCGCGCTGGCCGGGGCCGCCGCGCCGCCAGGGGCTGCCCCGGCGACGGGATCGCCGGGTGGCGGGCCGAGTGGCACCGAAGCCCCGCCCTCCGAGCCGGGGCCGCTCGCGTCACCCGACGCGTCGTCCGCCGACGACGTCATCGAATCTGGTCCGCCGGCGGGCCCCGCGCGCGTGCCCCGCGAGAACCAGCTGCCCGGCTCGCGCCGCTGGGAGCTGCCCCTGAACGGGACCGGCGACGCTGAGGGCTACGCGAGCGACGTCTCCGTGGCGCCGGGCGACGCACTGAGCATCAGGATCAGCTCGTCCGCTCCCAGGGTGACGGTGACCGTCTACCGACTGGGGTTCTACGGCGGCTTCGGGGCGCGCCCGGTGGCTCGCTGGCGGGACGTGCCGATCGTCGCACAGCCGAGCCCGACCACGGATCCGGTGACGGGTCTGATCCGGGCCGAGTGGTCGCCCGCGGTCACGGTGCAGGTGCCGGCGGCATGGGTCAGCGGGCTGTACGCGGCCGTGCTGCAGCCGGCCGGCGGAGCGCCGCAGTACGTATCGTTCATCGTTCGCGAGGCGTTGCCGTCGGCGCCGATCCTGATGCTGTCCGCGGCCAGCACGCACCAGGCGTACAACCGCTGGGGCGGCAAGTCGCTCTACCCGGACGGGAGCACCGGCGCCCCGACGCTCCGCGGGGATGCGGGCGCCGTGGCGGTGAGCTGGGACCGCCCGTACGAGTCGCTCCGCGGCGCCGGCCTCGTCCTCCGCTGGGAGTACCCCTTCGTCCGCTGGGTCGAGCAGCGCGCCTATGACGTGGGCTACGCCGCGGACCTCGACCTCGAGCGCGACCCCTCCATTGCGACCGGCCGCCGCCTGCTCGTGTTCGTGGGCCATCCCGAGTACTGGAGCGTCGCCATGCGCCGGACGCTCGAGCGGGCGATCGCCGCCGGGACCAACGTGGCGTTCTTCTCGGGCAACGAGATGCTGTGGCGGACGCGCTACGAGAACCTCGCCGGCGGCCCCTACCGCTCGGTGACCTGCTACCGGATCGCGAGCCTGGATCCGCTCGCCGCCACACAGCCCGCGCAGGCGACCACCAAGTGGCGCGAGCCGCCGAACCCGGAGCCCGAGGCGGCCGTGATCGGCCAGATGGCCGGCCACATCGTCCTGGCGCCGGGCGACTTCGTGTGCACCGCCCCCGACCACTGGGTCTATGCCGGCACCGGGATGGCGGCCGGCGACTCCATCCGGCGGCTGGTGGGCCAGGAGTACGACGGGTTCTGGCCGCAGTACGCCCCGCCCGGCACGCAGGTGATCTCGACCTCACCGGTCAGCTCCAACGTAACCCGTAACGCGAACGTCTACGGGCCCGTGCCGTCGAACGACCCCACGGTCGCCACGGCGAATGCGACGGTCTACACGGCCGGGTCGGGGGCGACGGTCTTCGCCGCGGGCACCATCCAGTGGAGCTGGGGCCTCGACGACTGGGGCAGTCCCGAGTACCAGGGCTATCACACGCTGCCCGACCCGAGGGTCGGGGTCATGACCGCCAACGTGCTCGACCGCCTCGGCTCGTAGGCCGGTCCCGCCGGCGCACGGCAACCGCGCGGCACCTCCGGCCTGCAGACCTGCGCGGCGGTGTGCCGATCACCAGACGAGGGTCGTGGTCCGCTGCGAGGCAGCCCCGAACACCGCCGTCTCCAGCTTGCGCCACAACGCGGCCGCGAAGGTCGCGGTCATGTGGCCGTTGTCGCGGAGGACCAGGAAGTTGCCGATGACCGCTGGGCACGGGCTGGTGGGGCAGATCCAGCGCTCGGGGTCGACGAATCCGGTGCCCATCGCGCGCGCCACCGTGAACTCGGTGTTGAGCCAGTCGTAGCTGATTGCCTGGTCCACCGGCGTGGCGCAGGCGAGCGCGTGCGCCAGGTGCCCGGAGAGGCAGACGGGCGGGTCGACCGTGGAGATCGGGAGGTCGCCGATCAGGATCACCCGGCCGGCCGCGGGCACCAGCTGGCTCAGGGTGCGCTTCATCCCCTGGACCCAGTACCTGGTCCGCAGATCGCCGCTGACCACCTGCCCGTTGCCGTCGACCGTCGCGAAGCCCCGGGTGCCCGTCACCAGGAGGATGTCCGGGCGGACCTTCTGCAGCTCGGCGATCGACTGCTGACGCCACAGCTCGCAGTTGGGCATCGTCCGGTTGAGGCTGGGGTCGAACGCCGGAATGTCTGCCGGGGTGCACGCCGACATCGTCAGGCTCAGCAGGCGCCAGCCCTTGTCCTGGGCCATCCGGTAGACGGCCGGGAACCAGCTG
>JAKAMV010000846.1 GCA_021812735.1 Chloroflexota bacterium
GCTCGACGGCCTGACCTTCCTCTGCGTGGGCGACATGCGGATGCGCACGATGCACTCGATCCTCTATGCGCTCTCGCAGTTCGCCTCCGAGGCGATCGTGGTCGGCCCGCCCGAGATGTCGCTCCTGCCCGAGTTCAAGGCCGAGCTCGACGAGCGCAACGTCCGCTACCGCGAGGCCGAGTCGGTCGTCGACGTGATCGACCAGGCCGACGTGATCTACATGGAGCCGGTGGTGCAGCCGGACTACACCAAGGCCCGCGATGAGCGCGGCGCCGAGGTCGGCCGCACGCCGGAGGCGTACCGGGTCACGCGCGAGCTGCTGAAAGCGCGGGCCAAGGAGGACGCGATCATCCTGCACTCGCTCCCCCGCATGGACGAGCTCCCGCCCGACGTCGATGCCACGCGGCACGCACGTTACTGGGCCGAGGCGTTCAATGGCGTCGTGATGCGGATGGCGCTCCTCTCGCTCGTCCTCGGCGCAGCCGAGTAACGCGAGGCAGCACGGGACAGTCGAAGGAGAATCGATGCAGACGAACCTGCGCGGCCGAGACTTGATCGGCACCCAGGACTGGACGAAAGAGGAGCTCGAGACCGCCCTCGAGGTCGCTGCGGAGCTGAAGCGCGACCGTGCGCTCGGGCGCCCCCACCCCTACCTGCGAGATCGCGTCCTGGCGATGCTCTTCTTCTTCTCGAGCACACGGACGCGGGCCTCGTTCGAAGCCGGGATGGCACAGCTCGGGGGTCATGCCCAGTTCATCGAGAGCCGCACGACCCAGATCGCGCACGGCGACACCGCCAAGGAGATCGGGGAAATCCTGGGCCGCTACAACGACGGGATCGCGATCCGCAACGTGGACTGGGGCGTCGGCAACCGCTACATCAACGATGTCGCGGCTGCGAGCCGAGTCCCGGTCCTCAACATGCAGTGCGAGTACTTCCACCCGTTCCAGGTGCTTGCCGATCTCTTCACGATCCAGGAGAAGTTCGGCGACCCGCGCGGCCGCACGATCACCGTCAGCTGGGCCTACGCGTCGAGCTATCAGAAGCCGATGAGCGTCCCGATCGACCTGACCCTGCTGACCACCCGCTTCGGGATGAACGTCCGGCTGGTCCACCCACCGGAGTTCCGGCTCCCCGCGGATCTGGTCGAGCAGGCCAAGGAGAACGCGCGCCGTTCCGGCGGCAGCCTGGAGTTGATGGACGACTTCGACGCCGGGATCCGCGGCACCGACGTCGTCTACGCCAAGAGCTGGGGACCGTTGCTGGTCGCCAAGGACGACGCGGAGGGGGCGGCGATCTCCGGCCGCTACACCGACTGGATCACCGATGGCCGGCGCATGGCGACGGCGGCGGAGGACGCGATCTTCATGCACCCGCTCCCAGCCGACCGCAATGTGGAGGTCACCGATGAGGTGATCGACGGGCCGCACTCGGTCGTCTACGACGAAGCCGAGAACCGGCTCCACGTCCAGAAGGCAGTGATGGCGCTCACCATGCGGTGAGTGGAGCACGCCGGCCGGGCAGCGCGGCGCGCACCGCTGCCCGGCCCTTCACCCAGGCAGGCATCGAAGAGGGGTAGGTCGAGGGCCACATGAGCAAGGTCGCGGTTGTCGCCGTGGGCGGCAATTCCCTCATCAAGGACGCACAGCACCAGACGGTGCCGGATCAGTACACCGCGGCCGTCGAATCGAGCCGACACGTGGCCAGCATGATCGAGCAGGGCTGGGATGTCCTGCTCACCCACGGCAACGGCCCACAGGTCGGGTTCATCCTGCGCCGCTCGGAGCTCTCCCGCGCAGAGCTGCACCCGGTCCCGCTCGACTACTGCGGCGCGGACACCCAGGGCTCGATCGGGTACATGTTCCAGCGCGCCCTGCGCAACGAATTCCAGCGCCGCGGCATGCGCAAGTCGACCGCGACCGTGATCACCCAGACCCTCGTCGACCGCGACGATCCCGCGTTCCAGAACCCGACCAAGCCGATCGGCTCGTTCATGGATCGGGAGACCGCGCTGGCGCACCAACGGGACGACGGCTGGCACGTCGTGGAAGACGCGGGCCGCGGCTGGCGCCGCGTGGTGCCCTCGCCCCTCCCCCGCAAGATCGTCGAGTTCGACGCCATCGTGGCGCTGATCCAGGCGGGCTTCACCGTGGTCGCGTCCGGCGGCGGCGGCATCCCCGTGGTGGAGCAGGATGGCCAGATCGAGGGCGTGGAGGCCGTGATCGACAAGGACTACGCGGCCTCCACGCTGGCGCGCGACCTGAAGGCGGACCTCTTCCTGATCACCACGGCGGTGGAGAAGGTCGCCCTCAACTTCGGCAAACCGAACCAGGAGTGGCTGGACCGGCTGACCCTGGCCGAGGCGAAGGAGTACCTCGCGCAGGGGCATTTCCACAAGGGCTCCATGGGGCCCAAGATCCAGGCGATCATCTGGTACCTGGAGGCAGGCGGTCGGGAGGCGTTGATCACGAGCCCAGAGCACATCGAACGCGCGCTGGCCGGCGAGACGGGCACCCGGATCGTCCCCTGACACTGACGAGCGCGCCACCGATGCGGCAGCTCGGACACCGCCGCCCGCAGCGGGGATACGGACAAGCGGTGTAGGGTTTCTGAGCGGTTCTCGCGCGAAAACAGGACGAAAGGATGTGGTGGACGACGTGACTGGGATCGAGCGACAGCTGGGGGGCAGCCTCGTGCACGTCGAGTTCACCCTGAACGGCCGGGCGGTCGCGGCCGACGTACGTCCGGACGCGTCGCTGCTCGAGCTCCTGCGAGACGAGTTCGGCCTCGTCTCGGTGAAAGACGGCTGTGCCCCGGAGGGCTCGTGCGGGGCATGCACCGTGCAGCTCGACGGCCGCGCGGTGGTCTCGTGCGCCCAGCCCGCCGTCAGGGCCGCAGGGCACAGCGTCGTCACGCAGGATGGCCTCCCCCCGGCGGTCCGCCAGCAGTGGGCGGACGCCTTCGTGGCCGCGGGCGCCTCGCAGTGTGGGTTCTGCTCACCCGGGATCTTGATGAAGTGCGAGGCGCTCCTCAGCCGGAACCCGACGCCCTCCCGCGCGGAGGTGGCCCGCGCCCTGGCGGGGAACCTTTGTCGCTGCACGGGATACGTGAAGATCATCGACGCCGTCGAGCTCGTGGCACAGGCTCGCCGCGGCGTGCCGCTCCCCCGGATCGAGACGAGCGGCCGGGTTGGCACCCGAACAGCCCGGCTGCGGGGCCGGGAGCTTGCGCTTGGCGAGAAGCCGTACGTCAACGACATCGTCGTCGCCGGACTGCTCCATGGCGCCGCGCGCTTCTCGGACCACCCGCGGGCCCGCGTGCTCCGGATCGACGCCTCGAAGGCGCGCAGCTACCCCGGAGTGGTGGCGGTGGCGACGGCGCAGGACGTGCCAGGGGAGCGGACCCAGGGGCTGATTACCAAGGACTGGCGGCAGTTCATCGCCGAGGGTGAGGTCACGAGCTATGTCGGGGACGTCCTCGCCGTGGTCGCCGCCGAGACGCGCCACGCGGCCCGCGAGGCGGCCAAGCTGATCGATGTCGACTACGAGATCCTGCCTCCGGTGACCGACCCGTTCGCCGCCATGCAGCCCGATGCTCCGCTGCTGCAGCCGGGCGGCAACGTGCTCTCCGTTTCCAAGATCGAGCGCGGTGACGTCGACGCGGCGCTCGCCTCGGCCGCCCATGTGGTGAGCGAGACGTTCCGCACCCAGTTCATCGAGCACGCCTTCCTGGAACCAGAGTCCTCGCTGGCCGTCCCGGAGGAAGACGGCACGGTACACATCTACTCCCAGGGCCAGGGGGTCTGGGACGACCGCCGCCAGGTCGCCTCCTTCCTGGGTGTGCCCGAGCAGCAGGTCCGCGTGACAATGGTCGCCAGCGGC
>JAKAMV010000108.1 GCA_021812735.1 Chloroflexota bacterium
CTCGTTCGCCCGAAGGCCGGCCAGCGCCGGCGCGACCGGCGACGACTCCAGGCCGGCGGTCGAGATGCTGGTGAAGTCCACGACATACGCCATGACACGCTCCTGGTGGCCCGGGGCTCTGACCTCCGGACCGCCGAGCCGATCGGAGGGGCCGGTGGCGCTGACCGCCGATGCTGCCGACGTCGGCGCGGGACGGATCAGCAGCTCGAATGTACCCGGCGGCCAGAGGACGCGCTTCTCGATTCCAGACGGAATCGCCGACGCGCAGGCCCGAGCGGGTGGTCGGCGGCTGGGGTCAGCCCTCGCCGGCCGCGACGGCCTCCCGGTCGACGAGCCGCAGCAGGTCGACAGCATCCGAGAGATGGGCGTTGAAGATTCGGCGGGCGACGTCGAGCAGCTCGAACAGCTCGGGGTCGGCGACGCGGTAGATGATCGTCGTCCCGCGACGCTCCGTGTCGACGATGCTCCGGCCGCGAAGCACGGCGAGCTGCTGCGAGACCGACGTCCCGGGCGCCCCGGTCGCCTCCTGGATCTGGGTGACGCTCAGCGGCCCGCCGCGCAGGAGCTCGAGGATCTGGATCCGGAGCGGATGGCCGAGCGCCTTGAAAAACTCCGCCTTGAACTGGCGGAGTCGCTCGGCGTCGTCGCGACCGGAGTGCTGTCGTCCCATCTGCTGCAGGTCCCTCCTCGGTGGGGCGGGATCGATTGTCCGAAATCTTGCCGGCTCCGAGAGCGTCAGCGACGGCGCCCTGTTCGGATGGATCGCCCGAGGATTATCTGATAATTCTCGCAGATTGTCTACCCACGATCTTGCAAAACTATAAGGGATGGCCTAGGATGAACGGCATACACGGCAGCGCGCGGGAGATCGGCCGTCTTGATCGACGGCGCCTCCGAGGATCGGGCCGACCCGATCGACCTCGCCTACCGCGCTGATGGCCTCCTCATGGAGGCTGCGTCCGGACCGTGGGCCTTCGACCTCGACATCGCCGATGCGGGACCAGCGACGGCCAGACGAGTCCGGAGCGAGGAGGTTCGGAAGGCGCCGTGGAGCTCTCGACCCTGCTGAAGGAGGCGGAAGCCGCGTCGCCCATGACGCGGATCGAGTGGCGCGACCAGATTGCCGAGCATGGCGCCGACGCCATCGAGGCGGTCCGACCGTGGCTCGAGAGCCCTGCCCTCGCGGCGTTCGCGGTCCGGGTCATCGAGCGCGCCGCGACAAACGGCCATGCGGCGCTCGCGACCCAGGTCCTGCGCTCTGCGCGGCCGCGGGTGCCCGAGCGCGACCGCGGTGACGTCGACTGGGCGCTCCAACGCCTCCGGGCCAGATCCCAGGAGGGGGTCGAGGTGGCGCGCCCGCCCGAGTCCGGGCCGGTCGCAGCCGCTCGACTCGTCAAGCGTCAGCGAACCACGCCCGCGGCGGCGCCCCGACCCCGCGCCCGCTGACCGGAGCGGCTCCCGGATGCCCGGAGACCGAGCGAGATCGGCGGACGGCCCGATCCTCTTGCAGCCTTCAAGATTTTGAAGATATAGTAGAAGAGGCCGGTGCCGGCGCGATCTTCGTCTCGCGGGCGATCACGGCGAGACGGAGGTGGATCCCGCGTGTCGGTCGCGAGCGCTCTCGACGCGGCGGCCGGCCCACTCCTGGCGCTGGCGTTTGCGCTCCTGGCGCTCTCGACCGGCGCCGCGCTCCTGCCGTCCGGGCGCCTCGCTCCCCGCTCCCTGCCCCTGGTCCTCGCAGCGCTCGCCTGCATCGCCCTGCTCGGAGCCGGCGTCGCCCTGCTCGCGACCGGCTCGACGGTCGCCGCCAGCGCCGGCGAGGTGCTCGGGTTCAGCCTGGTCCACGTCCGCTACGACACGCTGGGAGCCCTGTTCCTCGTCGCGCTCGGGGCGGCGGGCGCCGCGAGTTGCGTGTACGGCATCGGCTACCGGAGCCATGGCGACGCGACGAATCGGGCCACAGTGGCCCTCGCCGTGTTCCTCGCCAGCCTGGCCCTCGTGTTCGGCGCGGACGAGGTGTTCGCCTTCCTGTTCGCCTGGGAGCTGATGGCGCTGAGCTCGGCCGCGCTCGTCGTCGGGTCGCGGCCCGGCCCACGCGTGGCCCGGGCGGGCTACCTCTACCTCGCCCTGACCCATCTCGCGACCGCGGCGCTCGTGGTCGGCTTCGCCGTGCTCGCCTCGGCTGCCGGCTCGACGAGCTTCGAGGCGTTCGGCGCCGCGTCCGCGGCCCTCCCGCCGCCGCTCCGCGACCTCGTGTTCGTCCTGCTCCTGGTCGGATTCGGCACGAAGGCGGGCGCCATCCCGCTCCACGTCTGGCTGCCGCGGGCGCACCCGGTCGCCCCGTCCCACGTGTCGGCGCTCATGTCGGGCGTGATGATCAAGGCCGGCATCTACGGCCTCGTGCGGTTCGGGCTCGAGATCTTCGGGGCGGGGCCCGAGTGGTGGGGGCTCCTGGTCCTCGGGGTCGGCGTCGCGTCGGCCGTGCTGGGGGTGCTCTACGCGCTGATGGAGCACGACCTCAAGCGCCTCCTCGCCTTCCACAGCATCGAGAACATCGGGATCATCCTGATCGGGCTCGGGGTGGCGTTCCTCGCGAAGGGGGCCGGCGCGGCCACCCTCGCCGCGCTCGCGCTCACCGCCGCGCTGTTCCACACGCTCAACCACGCGCTGTTCAAGTCCGCGCTCTTCCTCGCCGCCGGCTCGATCCAGGAGGCGGCCGGGACGCGTGACCTCAACGTGCTCGGCGGGCTCGCCAGGGCGATGCCGGTGACCGCGCTCACCTTCGGCATCGGCGCCGCGGCGATCAGCGGCCTGCCGCCGCTCAACGGATTCGCCAGCGAGTGGCTGACGTTCCAGGGCCTGATCGGGGCCGGCGGCGGGCCAGGGCTGTCGCTCCTCGGCCGCTCGGCCGCTCTGGCCGCGGCGGCGGGTCTCGCGCTGACCGCCGCTCTCGCTGTGGCCTGCTTCGTCAAGGCGACCGGGATGAGCCTGCTCGCCCTGCCGCGGAGCGACGGGGCGGCCCGCGCCCACGAGAGCCCGCGGTCGATGGGCGTCGCGATGGCCGGGCTTGCCCTCGGGTGCGTGGTCGTCGGCCTCGCCGCCGGGCCCGTGTCTGCCGTGATCGGCGGCGTGGCGCGGCGCGTGCTCGGCGAGGCGTCTGCGGCGCCCGTGGATGCTCCCCTGGCCGTCGGCGGGCTCGACGCCGTGTACGCGGCGGCGCCGATCGCGCTCCTGCTCGCGGCGTTGGCCGGCGGCGCCTGGTTTCTCGCCGAACGGGGCCGGCGTGCGCGGCGGTCTCCCACCTGGACCTGTGGGATCGCCCCGGAGCCCGCGTTCGAGTACACCGCCACCAGCTACGGCAAGCTGATCCGACTCTACTACCGCCCCGTGCTGCGCCCGGTCAGCGAGGTGACGGTCGAGCACCACCCGGGCACGCCGTTCCCGCGCACGGTCCGCTACGAGGGCGAGGTGCGGCACCTGATCGACGAGCGGCTCTACGGGCCGCTCCACCGGGCGGCGGTGGGGGCGGCCGAGCTCGCCCGCCGGCTGCAGTCGGGCAGCCTCCAGCTCTACCTCGCCTACGCGGTCGCGGCGCTCGTCGTGCTGCTGCTGGTGGCCCGCTGATGACCGCACCGACGGCGTCCACGCTCGTGCTCGGCGCGATCCAGATCGTGCTCACGCTCACGGTCGCGCCGCTCCTGCTCGGGATCACGAAGCGGGTCAAGGCGCGCCTCCAGTACCGGCGCGGGCCGTCGGTCCTCCAGCCCTACCGCGACCTCGCGAAGTGGTGGGCCAAGGAGTCAGTCGAGAGCGACGCCGCGACCGGGCTGACCGCTGCGGCGCCGGCGATCGTCCTCGCCGCGACCCTCGTGGCCACGCTCCTCGTGCCGCTCGTCGCCGTCCGGCCGCCGCTCGACGGCTGGGGCGACCTGCTGACCGTCATCGGGCTCCTCGCGATCGCGCGATTCGCGCTGACGCTCTCGGCGCTCGATGCCGGCAGCGCCTTCGGCGGGATGGGCAGCAGCCGGGAGGTCGCCATCGCGACGCTCGTCGAGCCGGCGCTCCTGCTCGCCCTGACGGGCGCCGCCCTCGCCGCCCGGTCGACCGACCTGGGGCGGATCGCGGCCGCGGGCGCCGCTGCGGCCGCCTCCTGGTACACGCCCGCGCTCCTGCTCGCGGCGGCGGCCTTCGGGATCGTCGCCGTCGCCGAGACTGGCCACGAGCCGGTCGACAACCCCGACACCCACCTCGAGTTGACGATGATCCACGAGGGCATGCTGCTCGAGGCGTCGGGTCGGCGGCTGGCGATCTTCATGTACGCGGCCGAGCTTAAGCTCGTCCTGGTGGCGGGCCTGTTCGGGGCGGCCTTCCTGCCAGTCGGCCTCGCGACGGACCTGACTCCCACCGCCGTCCTGGTCGCGCTGGCCGCGGCCGTTGCCAAGCTCGTCGCGGCCGCGGTCCTTCTCGGGCTCCTCGACGCCAGCCTGGCGAAGCTCCGGATCCTCGCCTTGCCGGGCCTCCTCGCGACGGCCTCGATCGTCGCCGCGATCGGGCTCGCGACGCGCCTCTGGCTGGTGCCATGACGATCGACCCCCACGCCGCCGGCGAATTCGTCGACGCCTGTGCCGCGGCCATCGTCGTGCTCGGCGTCGCGCTCGCCGCCACGCGCTCGATCGGTCGCGCGATCTGGCTCGTGGCGGCCCAGTCGACGCTCACCGGCGTGGCGGCCCTCGCGGTTGGGCTGGCGACCGGCGCGGGCCACCTGCTCGTCGGCGGGCTGCTGGCGATCGGGGTCAAGGGAGTCCTGGTGCCGCTCGTCCTGGGCACGATCCTGCGCCGGTCGTCCGTGCGGAGCGAGCGCCAGCCGCTGCTGGGGCCGCGCGCCTCGCTTGTCGCCGCGGTCCTGATCGTGTTCGCGGCGAGCGCAGCCGCCGACGGCGCGTTCGTCGGCGCGAGCGTCGCGGCCCGGCGGGCGGTCCCGGCCGCGATCGCCACGGTGCTCACCGGCCTGCTCATCGTGATGACGCGTCGCAAGGCGCTCTCGCTCGTCGTCGGGCTGCTCGTGTTCGAGAACGGGATCGCCCTGACGGCGTTCTCGCTGACCTACGGGATGCCGCTCGTCGTGGAGCTCGGGGTCCTGTTCGACCTGCTCATCGCGGTCGTCGTGGCCTGGGTCTACACGCGGCGGATGCTCGACGTCCTGGGCACGACCTCGACCGACCGGCTGCGGAGCCTGCGCGGATGATCGAGGCGCTCGTGGTCCTGGCGGTCGTCGTCCCGGTCGTCGCCGGCGCCCTCGCCTGGCCGGCCGACGCCCGGCGGGCGGGCGGCATCGCCTTCGCGGCGGGGGCGATCGCGCTCGCCGCCGGCCTCGCGCTCGCCGGCGTCGTCTTCGCGCGCGGCCCAGTCCGCGCGTTCGACGGGCTCGTCGTCGTCGACGCCCTCGGGGCGTACCTGCTCGTCCTGGTCCTCGTCGTCGCCGCCATCGCGACCGCGGGCTCGCCGGCCCATCTCGCGCACGAGCTCGAGGCCGGCCGCCTCGGGGCCCGCGACGCCGGGCGGTACTACGCCCTGCTGCTCTGGTTCGCCGCGGGCCTGGCGGCCGTGCCGCTGCTCGACAGTCTCGGCCTGGTCTGGGTCGGGATCGAGGCGACGACGATCATCTCGGCCCTGCTCGTCGGCTTCGCCCGGACGCCGGCGGCGATCGAGGCCGCCTGGAAGTACCTCATCCTCGGCTCGATCGGGATCGGCTTCGCCCTCCTCGGGACGCTCCTCCTCTACGCGTCCTCGGTCCCGATCCTGGGGGAGACGAGCAACGCCCTGTCCTGGACCGCGCTGATGGCGATCGCCCCCGGGCTCGACCCCGCGCTCGTCCGCCTGGCCTTCCTGTTCGCGCTCGCGGGCTACGGGACCAAGGCGGGGCTCGCGCCGTTCCACACGTGGCTGCCCGACGCCCACAGCCAGGCGCCGAGCCCGATCTCGGCGCTCCTCTCGGGCGCCTCGCTGGCGGTGGCGCTCTACGCGCTCGCCCGGATCCACCTCGTCACGGTCGGCGCCCTCGGACCGGGCTTCTCGGCGACGCTGCTGGTCGTGTTCGGCCTCCTCAGCCTCGCGGTGGCGCTGCCGTTCATCGTCGCCCAGGGCGACCTCAAGCGCCTCCTCGCCTACTCGTCGATCGAGCACCTCGGGCTGGCCACCCTGGCCCTCGGCTTCGGCGGCCACCTCGCCCTGCTCGGCTTCGGCCTCCACCTCCTGAGCCACGGGCTCGCGAAGTCGACGAGCTTCCTCGCCGCCGGCCGCCTCGTGGCGCTCCGCGGCAGCCGCCGGATCGGGCGCCTGCGCGGGAGCCTCGCCCGCTCGCCAGCCGACGGACGGGCCATCCTGGTCGCGGCGCTCGTGCTGGCGGGGCTGCCGCCGTCGGGCATCTTCGCGGCCGAGGTCGCGATCCTCCTGGGCGGCGTCCAGGCAGGCTGGGGCCTCGCCGCCGCCGCAGCTGCGGCGATCCTCGCCCTCGCGGTCGCCGGCCTCCTGTTCCACGTCGTCCGGCTGTCCGTGGGGCCGCCGGGCGGAGAGTCGGCGCCCACGCCGGCGACCGGCCGCTGGGCGGCGCTGCTCGGGCTCCCGCTGACCGCCGTCGTCCTCGCGGGGCTGTGGACGCCGTCGCCGCTCGGCGCCGCGCTCGAGCAGGTCGTCCAGGTGCTGCGGGGCGGGCATGGCTGAGCCGGGCGTGCCGCCGTCCGCGGCGGGCGGAACAGCGCTGCCCGCGGGAGCGGGGCCCGCGCTCGGGACCGTCGAGCGGGTCGCGCCCGAGGCCCTCGGCCCGCGGGTGGCCGCGCTCCTCGCTGACGGCGGGCGGTTCGTCATGCTCGTCGGTCTCGACGAGCGCTCCGTGGGGGGCGACGGGCTCGCGGTCGAGGCGGTCGTGACCCGCCCCGACGGCCTCGCCCGCGTCCGGGCCGCCCTGCCGCTCGATGCGCCCGCGTACCCCTCGATCACGCCGCTCGTGCCGGCCGCGCACTGGGACGAGCGCGAGGCGCGCGACCTGCTCGGGATCGTGCCCGTGGGCCACCCCGACCCGCGCCGGCTCGTCCTGCACGAGACGTTCCCGCGCGGCTACCACCCGCTTCGCAAGGACGTGCCGCCGGGTGTGCGGCCGCCGGTGGACGAGCGCCGCTTCGTGCCGTTCGAGGTGCACGGCGAGGGCGTGTACCAGCTGCCCGTGGGCCCGATCCACGCCGGGGTCATCGAGCCCGGCCACTTCCGGTTCTCGGCCATCGGTGAGCGGGTCCTGCACCTCGACGCGCGCCTGTTCTTCGTCCATCGCGGGCTCGAGAAGCTCGTCGAGGGCCGCTCGCTCTCCGCCGCGCTGCCGATCGTCGAGCGGGCCTGCGGCGTGTGCACCGTCACGCACGCCCTCGCGTACGCACAGGCGGTCGAGGAGCTGACCGAGACCGAGATCCCGTCGCGCGCCCGCTGGGCCCGCGTCCTGCTCGCCGAGCTCGAGCGCCTCTACAACCACGTCGGCGACCTCGGCAACATCTGCGCGGGCATCGGCTTCGCCTCCGGCGTCGCGCGGCTCGGCCTGCTCAAGGAGCGGCTGCTGCGGGCGAACGACGCCCTGACCGGTCACCGCTACCTGACCGGCGTCGTCTCCCCGGGCGGCCTGGCGGCCGACCTCGACCCGCACGGCCTCGCCGCGCTCCCCGAGGCCCTCGAGGCGGTCGGCAGGGAGCTCGCGGCGTCCGTCCGCGCCGTCATCCGATCGGAGGGCGTGATGGGCCGCCTCCACGGGACCGGCCTGGTGGGCGCGGCGACCGCGGCGGCCCTCGGCGCGCTCGGCGTCGCGGCCCGCGCGAGCGGCATCGGGGTGGACCTGCGGCGCGACCGGCCGTACGCGGCCTACGGCGAGCTCGACGTCCCGCTGGTCACGGCCGCGGGCGGTGACGTCGCCGCCCGCTTCCACGTCCGAGCCCAGGAGGCCCACGAGTCGCTCCGGCTCGCCCGCGAAGCACTCGGCCGACTCCCTGCCGGGCCAGTCCGCTCGCCGCTCACGACGACGCCTCCGGAGGGCGCGTCCGTCCTCGGCGCCGCCGAGGGCCCGCGGGGGGCGTCGTGGATCTGGGTCCGGGCGGGCGCGGACGGCACGATCGACCGGCTCCGCCTGCGCTCGGCGTCGTTCGCGAACTGGCCGGTCGTCGCCGTCGCGGTGCCCGGCAACCTGGTGCCCGACTTCCCGCTGATCAACAAGAGCTTCGAGCTCTGCTACGCCTGCACGGACCGCTGACCATGCCGCTCGACGTGCTCGACCGCCTCCTCCGCCCCCTTCGCGCCGGCCCGGCCACGAGTCGCTATCCCGACCTCCCGCCCGACCTCCCCACGGCGGCGCGAGGGCTGCCCGAGCTCGACCCGACGCGCTGCGACGGCAGCGCCGCCTGCGTCGAGGTCTGCCCCACCGGCGCGATCGCGCTGACCGACGCGGTCTGGTCGCTCGACGCCGGCGCCTGCATCAGCTGCGGCGCCTGCGAGCGGGCCTGCCCCCGAGGCGCGATCAGGCTCGGCCGCCGGATCGAACTCGCTGCGCGAGGTCGGGCCGACCTTGTGATCACGCGCACGTGGAGGTCCGAGAAGTGACGGAGCGGATCATCGCCGGCGTGACGGACGCTGCGCCGCCGGCCGCGCCGCGCCTCCGTGGGGCGATCGCGCGGACGCTCGGCCGCTCGCTCCACGTTCGCCATCTCGACGCCGGCTCGTGCAACGGCTGCGACTGGGAGATCAGCGCGCTCCTCAACCCGTACCACGACATCCAGCGCCTGGGGATCGACTTCGTGGCCTCGCCCCGCCACGCCGACCTGCTGCTCGTGACCGGGATCATGACGCGGAACCTCGAGGCGGCCGCCCGGCGGGCCTACGAGGCCATGCCCGAGCCGCGGCTCGTCGTCGCCGTGGGGGCCTGCGCCATCAGCGGGGGCGTGTTCGCGGGGTCGTACGCGGGATCCGACGGGATCGGCGACGTGCTGCCCGTCGATGTGTTCGTGCCCGGCTGCCCGCCCCGCCCCGAGGCGCTCATCCAGGGCCTGCTCGTGGCCGTCGGCCGGCTGTCGCCCGGGCTGCCAGCCCTCGACCTGGCGTCCGGGCTGCCAGCCCTCGACCACGGGGCGGCGCCTGCAGACGAGGCGTAGCGCCGCCCTGCAGGGCCAGGCGGGGCCGACGAGTGGCCGCGCCGCAACATCTCTCCCGGCCTGTTCCTCGCGGGCACGACGTCGGGGGGCCCGTGGGATTGGGACCCGCGCCCCGGCCGCCTCCACGGTTCGTTCGGCTGGCGCGCACCATCAACCGGTCTCGGGCATCGACGCCGTGGACCCCAAGCTGCTGGCAGGAGCCCGGCGCGCCGTCTGCGCGGCGATCAGCCGCTCGACGGCGTCGGCCTCGGTCAGGAAGCCCTGGCCCAGGCGGCACCCGAGCTCGATGAGCATCCGGCGCTGGTCCGGCTCCTCGATGCCCTCGGCGACGTCGCCCTCGGGGTCGTGGTCGTACGGTGTCGGGAAGACGAAGAAGGGCACGACGGCCTCCAGCTGGTGCCCCCGTAGGTCGGGGGCGTGATCAGCCGGGCGGTCAGAGGTCGGGTCTCATGGGTGCAGTGTCGCAGGGAGCCGTGACAGCTCGCATGGCACGGCAGTCGCTTCTTGTCGGAAAGTGGCGGAGTGGAGCCGACACTCGGATTTGAACCGAGGACCTGCTGTTTACGAATGGCGAGGTCCGGCCGGTTTTGCATCGTTTCGCAACGCTGGCCCTGCATGAATACCCGGCTGCCGTTGTCCAAGGCGTTAGTTGCACACACAACGACTTGTTCGCACCCCCCCGGGGGTCTGGACGGAACTCGCGCTCGGGTCCGAGCCTGCGGGATGTGCGCACGGCGACCGCGTCGTGCACGACTCAGGGCCGTCGACGGCGCTCGCCGGTGCGGGCGAGACGCTGCTCAAACCTCGCCCACGTCCCAGAAGCCGAGCTTTCGCATCTCGTCGTGGATCGCCCTGGCTTGTTGCAGTTCGACGAGCCGGTGGTCGACGGCTTGCCGAAGCAGCGCGCGGATCCGAATCGGCTTCACCCCGGGAAGCAGGTGTCCTGCGACTCGGATCGCGTCCGAGTCGTCTGTGGCCGGCCGCCAGCCGCGGCGGGCGCAGACCGCCAGCACGGCGGCCTCGCCGGGGCCGAGCCCGAGGACCAGCCCGAACTGGCGCACCAAAGCCGCGCTCCGGAGCTCGGCGTACGCGGCCAGCTCCTCTGCATCGAGGTCGACGACCTCGAGCAGCCCAGCCCCGACGAGCCCGGGGAGCCGCTCGAACTCCGGCAGGGCGCGCGCCGAGCGCGCTCGGAGCTCCGCCGGCGCACCCTCGTCCTCGCACCGGCGGCGGTGGAGGTGCAGGCCCCGCCTGAGCTCGCTCATCGCCTCCTCGCGGCCGGCGTCGTCCTCGTCGGGGTCGAACACCGCCCGCGGGACGAGCAGCGGCCGTCCGCAGATGCGGCCGAGGAGCTCGATCTGGGCCGCGCCGAGGAAGTAGTTGACGACGACCGTGTCGAAGACGACGGGCTGGTCAGGCGGCGGCGGCGCGCTGGCGGACACCGGCGAACTCCAGCTGCTCCCGTTCGGCCTGCTCGTCCCCGTCCCCGGTCGGCGGGGCCATCAGCTCCGCCATCTCGTCCACGGTCAGCCCCGTGAAGGCGGCCGCCGACGCCGGGCTGACGCGCCCGTCGCGCAGCGCAGTGGTGAGCGCCCGGATGAACCGGCGCGGGAACCGCTCGAGCCGCCAGCGGGCTGGGTCCTGGCGCCACTCCTCGGGGTGGACGGCGTAGCCGAGCGCCGCGGCGAGCGCGACCGGGCGGGCCCCCTTGATCTCCTCGTACGCGTCCTCGCTCAGGAGCTTCGCCTGGAGGAGCCGGACGAGCATCATGCCGTACGAGACCCCGAACAGGCGCTGCAGGTGGACCGCCTCGTCCGCCCGGGTCACGGCCTTGACGCCCAGGCTCTCGCTGGCCCGGCGGAGGCCCTCCTGGGGCACCAGGAACTCCCCGGCCCAGGCGTCGGCGAAGCGCTCCTTCTCGTCCTGCCGGCCCCAGTAGCTGACGACCTGGCCGTCGCGCTGGCTGTGGTACAGCGCGTGCGCGAGCTCGTGCGCGATCGTGAACACCTGCCGTCCGGGCGTGGTCTCGACGTTCACGGCGATGCTCAAGCCCAGCCGTGGGTGGTTAAGGAACGCGCCCGACACGCCCCGCTGGAGGTCGGCGCCGAGGGCCGTCCGGAAGACGGTCACGCCGGAGTCGTCGAGGACCCCGGCGAGGTCGCCGACGGGGCCGAGGCCCAGGCGGAGCCAGTCGCGCACCTCCTCGGCCTTGCGGCGGATGTCGTCGCGGCCGGCGAAGCCCTTGCGGATCGAGAACGGCGACTGCGCGAGCGGGTAGCCGACCTCGTCGAGCTGCTCCATGAGGTCGGCGTACGCGTCCAGGAACTGGACGAAGTCCTGCAGGCCGGCCTCCGCCGCGGCGTCGATGCCGCGCTGGGCGTCGCGGAACAGGAGCGCGACCAGGTCGGCCCCGGGCACGGTGGGCGATCCGGGCAGAGGCGCCCCGAGGTCCACCAGGACCGGGAGCGGAACGCCGTAGACGGCCGCGAGCCGCTCGAGCGTCTGCTCGCTCGGGCGCCGCTGGCCGCGTTCCCAGTGGGAGACCATCACGCGGCTGACCCCCAGAAGCTCGGCGACGACGTCCTGCGAGAGGCGGCGCGCCTCTCGGGCCGACCCGAGGCGAGTCCCGATCCCTGACGTGGCGACACCTCCTTCTTCCCCCTGCCACTTGCGTTACGAGTCCACGCTAGACTATGCTAGTTACGCAACCTTACAGCTGACATCTCAGAGCGTAACAAATAGGAGAGCCCGCGGTGGCAACCACAGGCGCGGCGGATGCCGCGACCAGGACGAAGGCGATCCACTACTCGGTCAGCGGCGAGCCGCAGGAGACCACCGACCACAAGCTCAGGGGCCGCGAGATCCTCGCGCGCGCCGGGTTCACGCCGGCGGACGACTACCGGCTCACGGGACGCTGACGGTCTGGGGCGGGACGGCGCACCAGGACCTCGGCAGGGCGCGGCTCGGCGTCGTCGGCCTCGGCAACGTGGGGAGTCTGGTCGCCGAGGCGTGCAGCCGGGCGGGCCTGTCGCGCCTGACGTACATCGACCACGACCGCCTCGAGTCGCGGAACCTCGACCGCACGCACGCGGCGCTGCCGACCGACGTCGCGACCGGGCTGACGAAGGTGGCGGTCGCCGGGTGGGCGACGGCCCTGGGCCACACGTCCTCGGCCCTCGACCTGCGCCTGGTCGAGGCGTCGGTCCTCGACGAGGCCGGATACGCCCCCGCCCTCGACTGCGACCTGATCCTCTCGTGCGTCGACCGGCCGCTCCCGCGCCACCTGCTGAATGCCGTGGCGTACGCGCACCTGATCCCCGTCGTCGACGGCGGGATCCTCGCGCGCGTCAAGCCTGACGGCTCGCCGCTGCACGTCGACTGGCGCGTCCAGGCGGCCTCGCCGGGCCGGCCGTGCCTCGTGTGCGTCGGCGCCCTGCGACGAAGCGATGTCGCGCTCGATCGCGAGGGGAGGCTCGACGACCCCGACTACATTGCGGGCCTGCCGGAGGAGGAGCGAGCCGTGATCTCCCGGAGGAACGTCTTCGCGTTCGGCATGAGCGTCGCCGCGCACCAGTTCCTGCAGGCGGTCGGGATCGTCACGTCCAGCCCCCGCATCGGGGGCGCCGGCGGGTCGGTGTTTCCGAGGCGAGCGCTGCCTATAGGCGTGGTCGCTCGCGAGCCGACGCCACCACCTGTGCGAAGTCTGCCCGCAGTGCTCCGAGGGTCGGTCGCCTACGACCGGCGGCGAGGTCCAAGAGGCGCGCCAGCGGCCATACGGCCATGTGGGCTTGCCTGGGAAGCAGCAGGCCGACAGAGTCGAGGCGGTAGCGGTCATCGAGATCGAGGAGCACATACCCGATGACCTGACGGAGCCACCGTAGGTCGAGGCGCGGGTCTACCGTCGTCTTGAGCTCAACTAGGCAGCGGTCTAGCACAAGGTCAGCATCGGCGCCGCCCACGGCTTCGCTGAGGGCAAAGGTCGGGTTCAGGACCCGCGGCGACGGGAACGACACCGTGTCGATGACTCGCCCACAAACAGCCGCGACGTCCCGGACCCACGCTTCCGGGACGAGCCCGAGGAGGTCCGCGACATCGGCGCCTCGCGCGAGCGAGGCCAGCGGCGAGGTCTGCCGCATCCCGGCGCGGTAGACCTCCTCGTAGAGCGCGAGCACGACGCAGGCCCGATCGAGCTGGTCCTCGTCCTCGGCGGAAAGTCGCCTCCACGCGGGAGACTGGGCCTCGACGAGCGCGCCGAGCCACCCGAAGAAGCGAGCTGCATGGTGTTCTGCGCCTGGCAGGTCAATGACGCCGACGAACGTCCGCGCCAGGGCCCACACGGCAGGGTCGGAGGCGTCGATGTCGACGGCCGTGCGGCCTGCCCACATCAGGGAGGCGGCCCCGATCGCCGCCCTCAGCTCGCGCGGCCACACCCTGCCGAGGTAGAAGCGGAGCCGGTAGTCGGTGGCCATCCCGACCGTCGATGGCGGGATTGGAGCGGCCGGCCTGAGGGTGCGGGCACGGAGGTCGGCCGGCAAGTCCTTCCGGAGACCTTGAGCGGCCGAGGGCAGGTCGGGGAACGCAGCTCCCATCCACAGCCGCAGTGGGTCGTCAGGCTGACTCAAGTGACTCGTAAGTGACACGGCTAAGGCCGGGCGGCCGCTCCTGTCCGAGAAGTTGCTACGCGGCAATCTAGCCCAACGGCGTCGTCCCAGGAGGACTCGCGTTCTCCCCTTCCTGTGGTCTTCTAGGACTTCCTCGGACTCCGTCGGACACGGCCGTACTTCCGCCGGACTCCGTCGGACGCCGCCGGATATGACCGGACACGAGCACCGCCGGGTCTGGAGGGATCACGGACGTCGATGGTCGAACGACGCCTGTTGCTCACCGAGGGTCACCGGACAGTCGCGCACCCGTCCACTTTCCGGGTGCTCTTTCGGGCCTGTGGCTGTCAACGTGGCTGTCAACCGCCCGCCAGACAGCAGGAAACCCGGCCTCTTGACCGGGTCTCACGTTCAGATCGCTGGAGCCGACACTCGGATTTGAACCGAGGACCTGCTGTTTACGAAACAGCTGCTCTACCGCTGAGCTATGTCGGCCTGAACTCGAGTATAGGTGATGCCTTCAGACAGCTGCTCTACCAACTCGGTGGACTGCCTCGTCAATCGGCCTTCAATCGCTGGCCAAGCGCCGCTACAGCAGATAACTGCCAACCTGCCTCGCGTCACATGTCCCGGTCGTCAGAGCAGGGCGGCGCTCTCTTCGACCCGCGTGAGGATCCGCCCGAAGCTAGGCGGCCTGGTCGGGCCCGAGATCAGGACCCGCGAGTCGTTGTAGCCGCGCTCGAGCCAGGAGCGCAGCGGACTGCCCGGTTCAGGCCGGAAGGCCTTGCTCGCCGCGAAGCCCTCCCTGGGACGCGGCGTGACGGCGCCGAAGTGGTTCGCGGAGATGCGCGCCACGTCCTCGACGATGGCCCTGAACTCCTCGCGATCGGCTAGGCCCGCGACGGTGCGCCGGTGCCCGAGGAGCTGGAAGATGTCGTAGTAGTGGCGTCCGAACCGGACGTCGGCCGGCGGGTTCTCCTCGGTCCAGACGGACGCGAGATGGTGCAAGGCAGCGCACTTCTCGATCAACGTTCGCCTAGGGTCGAGCATCCGGAGGTCGAAGGGCGCGAGGTCCTCGTAGTCCTCCTGCGGGATCTCGAGGGCAGTCCCGACGAGCGTCATCACCCCGCACATCTCCGACGGCTCCGGTCCGCCCGCGAACCCGGTCTCGAGCAGGACCTCGCCCAGCCGGATGCCGGTGTTCAGGCCCGTCGCGTCTTCGGTTGTGCCATATCGGATGACGTCGCCTCGGCTGGCCAACACGCCTCGCCCTGGCGTCCGAGATTCCTCCCACGGGAGTTCGAGAGCGGCCGCGGTGCCCGTCACCATCGCCCGCAGGCGAGCCTCGGCAGTCGTGGCCGAGTGGTCATTGCGCGGGACGACCAGGACGTCGATGTCCTCGGAGAAGCGGTCGATGATCCGGTAGCCCTTGGAGAGCGACGTGCCGCCCTTGAGAAGGAACTGTCCCGGGAACACCAGGTGGAGGGTGCGCAGGACCTGTGTGACCCAGTAGTCCTTCTCGACGAAGGCGCGGCTCAGGCGGAGGCGCGAGGCCGCCTCGGTGACGCCCGCCGCGAACTCAATGTCGTCGCGGAAGAGCGCCATCACACGGCCAAGGGTTGCCGGTGGAAAACCTCGAGCGCCTTGTCGCGGGCGGACTCACTCCGCGCCCCCTCGATCCTGGCGGCCTCGTCCTCCAGTCCGTCGCGGCTAAGCAGCGCCTTCAGTCGCTCCCGCACGGTCACCGGCTCGGTCGCCGATGCGCGCACCAGCCTCCGGGGGTCCGCTTGCGTGTCGTGCATGTAGGCGAGAAGTCGGTCGACTGCGACCTCGGGCGGCACCTCCGTGTAGCGGTGCCAGTCGCCCAGCGCCTCCAGCAGGGTCACCTCGGCTTCGGAGAGTCGTGCGTCGCGCCGGCCGGTCCGCTGGGCGCGGCTGACGAGACGGATGTTGTCGAAGCCCGTTGGCAACCGACGGGTGACCGAAACGATCGGAGTCGGGACGACCTGGGTGCTGAGGCCGACTGCATTGGCCGCCATCCAACCTGCGGCGCCGAGGGCCTCCTTATCGCCCACGACCTCTCGGACGGCGGCGATTGCCGGGGCGGGCGACCGCCCCCAGCGGGCCTTGCGGCCACGCCAATAGGTCCCCCGGCGAACGTGGGTTAGCTCGCCGTCGTCGGCAAGTCGGCCAAGGGCGTCCCATACGGCAGTCGGCGACCAGTCGAAGTCGTCGACGTGCCAGAAGCGGCCCTCTGATCGGAGGACCTTCTGGCGAACCTTCCGCGCGACCGACTCGGACTTGCTGGCGTTAGTCATCCTCGTGTCTCGTTACGAGAAACCGGCATTACAAACAGGATTGTGACCGCAACTTGCGGCGACGTCAAGTCCGACACCAGACGCGACGGGCAGGGGCTGGCACGCTGTGGAAGCATTCTCCTCAACGGCCACGGCTGCCTTGCGACATACAAGGTGTCACCTGGCTATCCCAAGATGAGGCACATGGACAATCGACCGCTTCGCATGACCGCGACCGAGCAGGTCGTCCTCGAGCGTCTTGAGTACGAAGAGCGAGAGGCGCAACGACCGCGCTTGGCCCGCGCATACCGGCGGCTCGTCGAGCTGTCGCGGTCCGACGACGAGGTGGATGCGGTGCTCGCGGCGCACCTAGCGCGGGAACTGCTCTTCGCCCTGCCTTCGGTCGCCGCTGTCCCAGTCGAACGCGGCCACACGGACTACGAGAGACAGGTGCAAGCGATCGCCGACGCTTGGCCGAGCGGCGCACGGGACGGGCCGATCCCGGCCGCGGCGGTCGACAATGTGCTCGCCTTGTTGGAGGAGCACGAGCACGCGTCCAGGCGCGCGGCGTCTGGGCCCGACGCGCTCATTCGCGGACGCGACCCGGGCCGCGCCTCGTATGTTCCCGACGAGTCAGTGGCGCGCTGGCGCCGACTCTCGCGTGATGGATCGGGCTATGCCCATCGCGTTCGGGAGATCGCGCACGACCTGCCCCGCCCTGAAAGCGTCCGACGACTCGTCGACGAACTGACGGCCGCGCTCCTGAGCGTGTTGGCGCCCTGGTTCGTGTTGATCGACGAGGTCGATCGGATGCTCATGTTGGCGGCACCGACCGAGTCCGACGCGCGCACCCTCGTCCAAATCCTGACGACCTACTCGCAGCTGCACTACTTCTACTCGCGGGCCGACGAGCGCTGGCTCGATGTGATGGCCAAGGTCGATCGCGGAATGACACGTCCGCCCGGCCTCGTCGCGGTCGAGGGCGGGGTGCAGGCGCCAGGCTGGCCGCAAGGGCACTTCCTCAGCCGCGTGGCGGCCTCGGCCCCGGACGCCGTGGGCGCGATCGCATTGCGCGTCGGTCCGTCCGAGAACTACCGCGTGCTCGATGTCATCGTGGACATCGCCCGGGCACTTCCAATCGAGAACGTTGTCCGGATGCTGCCGTCCCTCAAACGGCGTATCCAACAGGCCGCGGTCCTTGACTTCGTTGCAGTCGATGTTGGCAGGCTCGTTCGTCGGCTGGGCGAGGAGGGCCGCCCGGCAGAGGGCGCCGAGCTGCTCGTGGCGATGGCTCGGTCTCTTGCGGTACGCGAAAGGCGTCGGTCATGGGACCTCGAGCAGCTCCTGGCGGCGGTCGAGTCAGTTGCCGATGCTGGCGAGCCCCTGGGGTCGGGTCTCTACAGTCTCGTCAAGCGGACTCTGCCACCACGCCCGTTACGCAATTACTCGACGACGTGGCTACGGAACATCGACCGCAAGCCGCGCTACGGCGCCGACGCCGAGTGGCTCCTGATATGGAAGGACTTGTCAAGGGGGTGGGGCAGGGCGCGCTCGAGGTCAGGTCCGTGCGACGATGGTCACCCTGATATGCGCGGGTCGGCCGGGCCGTTGCCGCATGACAGTGAGTCGTCAC
>JAKAMV010000847.1 GCA_021812735.1 Chloroflexota bacterium
CGCCGTAGCACCGGCGCGGCTGGGCCGCTTTTGGCGCGACCTGCAGGCCACCGTCGCGCGGGCGGTCGTCGGCGAACTGCCTGGGCTACGGCTCCTCTGTGTGGCACTGCTCGCCGACGGACATGCCCTCATCGAAGACGTCCCCGGCGTCGGCAAGACACTGGTGGCGCGGGCGTTCGCGCGGGCCCTGGGTCTCGCGTTCACCCGTATCCAGGGCACGCCCGACCTGCTGCCCACGGACGTCACGGGTGCCGCGATCCTCGACGGCGGCCGCCTGCGCTTCATGCCAGGGCCGATCTTCACCAACGTCCTGCTCGTCGACGAGATCAACCGCGCGACGCCACGCACGCAGTCGGCGCTGCTCGAGGCGATGCAGGAGCGCCAGGTCTCGGTGGAAGGCGAGACGCGTCCGCTGGCCAATCCGTTCCTGGTGGTGGCCACCCAGAATCCCGTCGAACTGGAGGGCACGTTCTCGCTGCCCGAAGCGCAGCTCGACCGCTTCCTCGTCCAGATCCGGCTCGGCTACCCCGACCGCGAGGAAGAGCGCCGGATCGCGCGCCGCTATCGGGGCGGCGGCGATCCCCTCGAGCAGGTGGAACCAGTGGTCGATCGCGACACGCTGGCCGCGCTGCGGCAGTCCGTCAGCGAGGTGCACGTCAGCGAGGCGGTGGAGGGTTACCTGGTCGATCTGGTCCGCGCCACGCGCGCGCACCGCGACCTACGCCTGGGGGGCAGCCCGCGCGCCAGCGTCTCCCTCTACCGAGCGAGCCAGGCGTGGGCGGCGCTCGACGGCCGAGGCTTCGTCCTTCCTGACGACGTGGTCGCGGTCGCCGGCCCGGTCCTCGCGCATCGGCTCCGCCTGGACGTCGATCGCCAGCTGCGTGGGGCCACCGTGGAGGGTGTGCTCGCCGAGATCCTCTCCGGCGTGCCCGCGCCGGTCGTCGAGCCGTGAGCCGCGGGCGGGCTCTGCTGGCGGCCGCCCTCATCGTCGCAGGCGCGCTGACGAGTCTCCCTGGGCTGGCCCTCGTCGGCGTCCTCGTCGCGCTCACGGCCCTGCTGACCGAGCTATGGAGCCGCTTCGGCCTGCGGCGTGTGCGCTACGAACGCCGGCTGGCGCGGGACCGGGCCGTGTGGGGCGACGAAATCCCGCTCGACCTCGGTGTCTGGAACGACAAGCCGTTGCCGCTCGCCTGGCTCGGCGTCGACGACTACGTGACAGAGGGCGCCTCGGTGCGTGGCGGTCTGCTGCAGCCGAGCGAGCGCCCTGGTCTCGCGGTGCTACGCAACGTCTGGACGGTGGGCTGGTTCGAACGCGTGACCCGGCACCTGGTGATCGAGGCCGACCAGCGGGGCACGTTCGAATTCGGACCGGTGCGCATCACGGTCGCGGACCTGTTCGGCCGCGGTGCGGCGACCGAAGAACACCCCGACCGCGCCTTCTACATCGTGCGACCCAGGAGCGTGCCGGTCCGCCACGCCGGTGCCGAACCGTTCACGTTGGGGACCCTCCGGGCCCGGCAGAGCCTCTTCGAGGACCCGTCGCTCTTCGCCGGCGTGCGGCCCTACCAACCGGGAGATCCCCAGCGCCGCATCCACTGGCGCGCGACCGGCCGGCTCGGAGTCCCCGTCAGCAAGCGCTTCGATCCATCTCGCGCGAGTGACCTGCTGATCGCGCTGGACGTCCAGACGGTGCCCGGTCCGTACTGGGCGCTGCACTTCGACGAGCCCCTGCTGGAGAGCCTGATCGTCGCCGCGGCATCGCTGGCCCGGCACGCGGTCGCCGACGGCGCGTCGGTCGGCTTCACGGCAGCGGCCCACACGCGGACGCCCGAGCGCACCGCATACCTGCCGCCCAGCGGCGGACAGGACCAACTGGCCCGCATCGCCGACGTGCTCGGGCGGCTCAGCCAGACTCCGTCTGCCCCCTTCGAGCTCGTCCTCGCGGCTCTGCCTCAACGGCTCGCACCGGGCACCGCTGTGGTCGCGCTGGGCAGCCGCGACCCGTTGCCGTTCCTCGCCGTGCTGCGTCGGCTGGACGCCTCGGGGTACCCCGTCGAGTACGTAGCGCTCGGACCGCAGGCCGCAGCTGCGGTCGCGCGTGTCCGGGGCGTGGGCCTCGCGGCGCAGCTCGCCACGCTCTCCCCGGACTGGAAGACGAGCGATGCGCTGGTCCTGGCCGGCTGAGCTCCTGCCCAGCGCGCTCGACGCGCTGGCCGAGGGATCGTTGCTGTGGGTCGGCTACGTGGCCCTGGCGAGTCTCGGGTCCGGCCGCGCGAAACTCGGGCCGCTCGAGTTCGTGCTGGTCGCGGCCCTCGGCGCCGTGGCGTCACGTTGGGCCGCCTCCGAGCATGCGCGCCGGCTCCTGCTCCCGACGCTGGCCCTGGCAGCCGCGGTCGTGGGCTGGGTCGCCGATCCGTTGGTGCGTGCGACGCTCGTGGGGCCCGATCCGGCCGCGGCCCTGGCGCGCCATCTGCCGGGCTGGCTGCTGGGCCTCGCGCTCCTGCGGGGCGCCGCCCACACCGATCCGGCTGACGATGATCGCATCACCTCCGCGCTCCTGGCGGTCGGCGTACCCGCGTTGGCGATCCCATGGCTCCTGCCGGCGGTCAATCATCGTCCCGACCTGGCGGCGCCCGTGCTGCTCGGATCCCTGGTCTTCGTCGCGAGCGGCCTGCTGGCGATCGCGTTCGGACGGCTGCAGGCGCTGGGCCTCGCGCCCCACGAGAGCCGCGGGGGACGCGCCTGGACGATGGTGGCAGTCACGATCACGGTGTCGATGAGCGGACTGGCGATCGGGGCAGCGCTCTTCCTCGGGGCACCCATCCAGCTCCTCGTGGCTGCCGCACTCGGCCCGGCCGCGCGGTTCCTGGCCCTCCTCTTGGCGTGGTTGGCCCCGCTGGTGGCAACGATCTGGACCGCGGTCGCGACGATCGTGGGGTCGATCCGTCTGCCTGGGGCTGGTCCAGCGACGGGCGTTGGCGGCACACCGCCAGGTCCGGTTCCAGTCAGCTCCGTGCCCCCTGGGGGCGCCCCTGCGCCACTCGTGCCGGTCCTCGTGGTGCTGGCGGCGTTGCTTGCCCTCGGGCTGCTGATCCGCTATCGGCGCGTCTTCAGCTCGCCGCGGCCGTGGAAACCGGAGCGCGGTGCTGAGGAGCGGGTCTTCGTTCCGCCACGCATGGCGCTCGACCTGCGTCTCTGGGGGCATCGGCCGCGGCTACGGTTGCCCCATCGGCCGGCGGCGCTCGACGCGCCCGGGGCCTACCTGCGGGTGCTCGCCGAGCTCGCGCGGCACCCCGACCTGCGGCGCGGAGTGGCCGAAACGCCCGCGGCCCACGCGCGAAGGATCCGCGGCCGCGGCTTCTCCGACGCGGCGTTCGGCCTGCTGGCTGCCGACTTCGAGCTGGTGCGCTACGGCGACCGCACGCTCAGCGATCACGAAACGCGGCGGGGCCTTGCTCGAGCGCAGCGGCTGCGGCGCGAGATCCGACAGCGCCGCGCGGCCGAGACCAAGGAATGAGCGCCCTGCGCGCGGAACTCGACGTGGTCTCCAGGGCCTCCCGTGCCGGTGACGGGGCGCGCTGCGGCGTCTGTACGTTCATGCGCGTCACGACCGAGCGCCGCATCTTCTTTCTCTTCGCCGAGGGCCTAAGCGACCCCGACGTCCACACTGCGCTGGCCGCGGCGGGCGGGTTCTGCCCGCGCCACGCCCGCTGGATGCTCCACGACCTGGACGGTTACCGGCTCGCGGACATCTACCGCGGTGTGCTGCAGGCGCGCCTCGAGCGGATCCTCGGCCACGGGGCGGCACGCGTCGTGGCGCGCGGAGCCTGCACCCTCTGCGAAACCGAGCAATGGGCCCAG
>JAKAMV010000109.1 GCA_021812735.1 Chloroflexota bacterium
CTGGCTGCGCGGCCGCCTGGCCGACGCGGCCGACGACTGGCCGCTCGGACGCGAACGGTACGAGCGGCTCGTCGAGCTGCGCGCGCTGGACGGAGTGACATCCGACGAGATCCTGGCCATCGGCGAGGAGCAGCTCGAGCTCAATCGTCGCGGCCGGCGCGAGGCGGCGCGCGAGGTGGACCCGTCGGTGAGCGAGGCCGAGGTGATCGCGCGCATCCGAGCGGACCATCCGCCCACGTTCGACGCCGCGCTCGATGCGTATCGCGACGCGATGTTCCGTGCCCGGCGCCACATCGTCGAGCGCGGCCTCGCCACGCTGCCCCCCGGTGAGCGGCTCACGGTGCAGGCGACGCCGGAGTACCTGCGCAAGGCGGCGGTCCCCTTTGCCGCCTACTTCGAACCGCCCCGCTTCGACCCCCGGGCGGAGGGCATCTACGTGGTGACGCCTTCAGTCGACGGGCCGGTGTCGCTGGAGGAGCACTACCGCGCGTCGATCAGCAACACCAGCGTGCACGAGGCGTACCCCGGGCACCACCTGCAGCTCTCCGCGGCCAACACGCACCCTAGCCTCGTCCGCGCGCTCGTCGACGCCCCGGAGTTCGTCGAGGGCTGGGGCATGTACAGCGAGCAGATGATGCGGGAGCAAGGCTTCGACGCCGGGCCCGAGTTCATGGTGGCCTTGTACACGGACGCGATCTGGCGCTCGTGCCGCATCGTGCTGGATGTTCGAATGCACCGGGGCGAGCTCTCGATCGATGAGGCGACGGACTTCCTCGCGGCGCAGACCGGATTTGCGCGTGCGCAGGCCCAAGCCGAGGTCTTCCGCTACACCTACACGCCGACCTACCAGCTCAGCTACCTGCTTGGCAAAGTCCTGTTGCTCCGGTTGCGCGACGAGGAACGGCGGCGGCTCGGCGACGCGTTCTCGCTGCGACGCTTCCACGATCAACTCCTCTACTCCGGCGGCATCCCGATCTCGTACCACCGGCGTCTGTTGCGCGGCGAGGGCGGAGGTCCGACCCTGCCGCCGGGCGACGCCTGATGCAGGTCGTTCCCAGCATCGATGTCACGGGTGGCCGGTCCCGGCTCGTCTTCTGGCCGGGTGCGTCCACGGGGACCGGCACGCCGACCGACCGCCCCGAGCGCATCGCGCGGCACTTCGTCGCGCTGGGGGCGCCGACGATCCACCTGGTCGACCTCGAGGGGGCCAAGGCCGGCCGTCCCGTCGCACTCGACGT
Source organism: Chloroflexota bacterium (assembly GCA_021812735.1). The sequence continues at coordinate 1,239 of JAKAMV010000109.1, forward strand.
CGTCAGCCGCGTCGCCGCCGAGGTCGCGGTGCCCCTCCAGGTGGCTGGCGGCGCCGACGGCGCAGATCAGATCCGGCTCCTCTTCGCCGCCGGCGCGACACGCGTGGTGATGCCGCTGCTCGCCGCGGCCGAGGATCCCGCCGCGCTGCGTGCCTGCCTGGAGGTGGCCGGGAGCTGGCTGGCGGTCGGGCTGGATCCACGGCCGGAGCGCCTGCGGGCCCATCGCTGGCGGGCGGGCCGCGTGCCGACACTACAGGCGCTCGTCGGCGAGCTTGTCGCGGCGGGCGTTCAGCGCTTCGTACTCTCACACGGAGGCGCGGAGCCGGACCTCGGCCTGCTGGGCGGCCTGGTCGCAGCCACCGACGCGGAGTTCCTGGTCGCCGGCGGAGTGGCCACACTGGACGGGCTGCGGCGGCTTCGGGACGCCGGCGTGTCGGCCGTCATCCTCGGTGAGACACTGCTCACGGGACGCCTCGAGTACGGGGCGGCTGCCGAGGTGGCCGCAGGGGCGCGCCCATGAACCGGTAGTCCCGCGCATGCCTGGAGCCGCAGGCCGCGCCGGAGCCGCAGGCCGCGCCGGAGCCGCAGGCCGCGCGGCGGCGTCCACACGATCCCCGCTCACCATCGGAGAACCGATGCGCCTGAACGCTTCCCGTCTGCCACGCGTGCTGCTCGTCAGCGCAGTCCTCGTCCTCGCCGCATGTTCGGCCACCCCTGCCAGCGCACCCGGCGGGTCGGGGCCGACCGTGTCAGCTGCGCCGACTGCCGGCGCCTCGGCGGTGGCCTCCGTCGCCCGCCGGCTCCCCATCCAGCCCAAACCCCCGACGGCGACACCGCTCCCGTCGGCACCGGCCCAGCCGAGCGGCGACGGCACGACCGTGACACTGCACACCGGGGACGGCGACATCGTGATCGCGCTCTTCACGAACAGCGCGCCGGTGGCGGCGCAGAACTTCGAGAACCTGGTGCGGGCCGGCTTCTACAACGGGACCGTCTTCCACCGCATCATCCCGGACTTCGTCATCCAGGGCGGTGATCCGACAGGGACGGGCACCGGTGGGCCGGGCTACTCGTTCCCCGACGAACCCTTCGCCGGTGCGTACACGCCCGGCACGGTGGCGATGGCGAATGCCGGCCCGAACACGAACGGATCCCAGTTCTTCATCGTGGTGGGCCCGGACGCCGCTTCGCTCCCGCACAAGTACACCATCTTCGGCACGGTCACCAGCGGTCTTGCCGTCGCTGAGGAGATCGCCGCCGGTCCACGCGGAGGGGCCAACAACGATCAGGCGCTCCAGCCGGTGCGCATCGCCACCGCGACGCTGAGCGGTCCGGGCACCGTTGGCGGCTCCGGGGGATCGCCGGCACCGCGCGGCTCGGGCGGCTGAAGAGCTGGCAGGCAGGGGGCTCGGCCGGCTGCCTGCTCGGCCGGCTACGTCGAAGCTGGGCGACCGCGTCGAGCGTGCTGTGCTACGGTTGGACGGAGACCGCACGGGGAAGGACCGTTGAGCGCAACCGTCGACACCACGCTGGGCACGTTTCGGATCGAGTTCGAGCGTGACGCGGCGCCCAATACCGTCGCCAACTTCGAGAAACTCGCCCGCCAGGGCTACTACGACGGCGTCCTGTTCCACCGCGTCGTGCCGGGCTTCGTGATCCAGGGCGGCGACCCGACCGGCACGGGGCGAGGCGGTCCGGGCTACACCTTCGCGGACGAGCTACCGGGTCCCCACCTCGACTACGCGCCGTACACGGTCGCCATGGCCAACGCCGGCCCGAACACGAACGGCAGCCAGTGGTTCGTCTGCCTGAGTGACCTGCGGGGTCGGCTCCCGAAGCACTACACGATCTTCGGTCGGGTCACCGAGGGGACCGCGGTGGTGGACCGCATCGGCGCGGTGCGGACGGGCCCGGGCGATCGACCGATCGATGAGGTGCGCATGACGAAGGTGACCGTCGACGAGCCGGCTGGCTGAGCTGGGCGGTACCACGCCAAGCGCCAATCAGTCGCAAGGTTACGGAATATTAACCCGTCCGGTAGGTGAATCTATTGAGCCGCCGGGGGTCGTCGCGTACACTTTGCATCGCTGCTCGTCAGCAACTGCCCCAGCAGCAGGGTCATGGGTAGGTTGGGTTAGGGTAGCCGGTGCAGCCGGCGTGATAGATGCCCTTGCGGCGTGGCAGAAGCTCCGTGTCATCGCAAGATGATCGGGGACTTCACCGGGACAGTGTCGGAAGGCCCCTCTCCGGAGGGGCCTTCCGCATACCTGCCGGCATGGTGCGGCTCCGTGCCTGATCGGCCCGCCGCAGCGCTGCCGCCGAAGCCGCTCCCTGAGGCGGCCCGCTATCGAGGCGGTCCGTGGCATGAACGCTGGTAGACTTGGCGCTCGCGCGCCCGTAGCTCAGCGGATAGAGCGTCTGCCTCCGGAGCAGAAGGCCGTGGGTTCGAGTCCCGCCGGGCGCGCCAGCTTCCCGGTTTCCCCTCGTCCGTCGGCGGCCATTGCCCTCGGCTGACGGACCCCCTCGACTGATCCGCCCACGCCACCCGCCCACCGCCCCGCCGACGAACCGCCGCCGGGCGCCATGTACGATCGGTGCACCATGTGGCAACTCGGAACGCCGCCGCTCGAGCTCGTCGTGCGGACGGTGGTCGTCTACGTGCTCTTCATTCTGGCCCTGCGCGTCTTCGGCAAGCGCGAGGTGGGGCAATTCACCCTCTTCGACCTCGCCCTGATCCTCCTCGCCGCCAACGCGCTCCAACCGGCGATCACCGGGCCGGACAACTCGCTCACCGGCGGGATCATCATCGTGGCGACGATCTTCCTGCTCAACCTAGCCGTCGCGCGGCTGCGGGAGCACGTGCCCCTGGCGCGCCGGATCCTCGAACCCGCGCCGACCGTCCTCGCGCGCGACGGCGCCTGGATCCCGGCCGCGGTGGAGCGCGAGGAGCTCGACCAGGCCGATCTCGAGGCGGCGCTCCGCGAGCACGGCCTGGAACGGGTGGAGCAGGTGCGGCTCGCGATTCTGGAGGAGGACGGCTCGATCAGCATCGTGCCGTTCGGCGGTCCGATCGTCGGTCGCCGGCGACGGGCCTGGCGCTACCGCCACCCTCGTTGAGATCCAGCATCGCGGCCGCCGCTCCGGACGTCGCCGGGCCCAGGCGGCGCGGGCACAGACATGCCCGAGCGGCCGCGTTCAGATCAACCCGAAGCCACTGGTCCGGGCGTTGCGCAGGCGCAGTCCCAGGAAAAGCATGGCGACGCCGAACACGATCGCATACGCGGCGATCAGTGTCACCAACGCGAGCGCGCCGGCCCCCGGAAAGACGACGAGCGCCGCCCCGAAGACGAGGGAGAGGATCCCAGCAAGCCCGAGCATCCACTCGTTTTCGATCATCCGGCGCAAACGCAGCGCGGCGCTGATCTCCATCAGCCCGGTCAGCATGGCCCACACGCCGATGACGAACACCAGCGCCACCGCGGTGATCCCAGGCAGGAGGAATGCCACCAGGCCAGCCAGGATCCCGAAGACCCCTTCGAGCAGCACGGCCCACCAGCGGCCGCGTTCCCGGTGCCGAACGACCGAGAGGATCGCCACCACGCCGTCGACGATCGCATAGGCGCCGAAGAGCGTGACGAGGACCAGCAGCGTCAGGCCCGGCCAGATCAGTGCGGCGACGCCGAAGACGATCGCCAGCACGCCGCGCAGCACGAGCAGCCACCAGCTGCGGATCAGAGGCTCCATCGGTTCACCTGCTGCAGCACGAAGTGACCACCGAACTGTACGCGGCTGCCGCCAAGCCCGCCGTCCGCGGGTACTCGCCCACGCCGTGCGGCGCGCGTGCCGGCGCCACCAGGCGTCCCGGCGCCACCGCCCGTGCGGCCACGTCGTTCAGTCTCCCGGGTGCGCACCCGCGCGGATCTGGAACCCGACGAAGGCGCCCGTCGGCACGCGCTCACGCACCACAACCGACGAGACCGACGCGCCGGGTGGACCCTCGCGCAGCCGCTCCAGCAGCAGCGCGATGTCGTCCGGATCGCCCTCGGCCACCACGGCGACCGAGCCGTCCGGCTGGTTGGCTACCCAGCCCGTGACACCGACAACCTCGGCCTCGCGCGCGACGAACCAGCGGAAGCCGACGCCCTGCACGACGCCTCGCACCGTCGCCTCGATCGCCCGGGCCGCCATCCGCTCAGGCCGCGTCCGCCATGCGCGGCCAGGCGAGCAGGAGCACATCGAGGGCCAACTCCGGGTTCGCGTTCTGCTCCACCGCGCCCAGCACCCCGTCGAGCCGCAGCATGAAGGCTTCGACCGCGCCGTCCGGCAGGGCCGCCCCGGTCGCCACCAGCTCTTCGAGCAGGTCGGCGTGCCGGAGTTCCGCGCGGCCGCCCCGAGCGGCGAGCGCGAGGTCGCGCGCCAATCCCCGCCAGAGCGCACCGAGCGCCAGGAGCGACCGGCGCCGGGCGCCGGGGGATTGGCGATCCCGCCGCGGCCCCTCGGCTGCGTCGATGGAATCCTCGCCGGCTGCGGTGATCGGGACGGTTCCGCCGGGCACGGCGCGCTCGTTCGACCCGTTCGCCGGGGCGCCACCCGCCGGTCCTGCGTCGACGCCGGCATCCGCACCGTCGCCGAGCATCGTCTCGAGCTGGTCGGCGGCGCCGAGCAGCCCCGCGGCGGCCGCCAGCCGTTCCGCGACCCCCCGTCGCACCAGGTCGAGCAGCTCACGCAACAGCCGATCGTGAAGCACCAGGGCCTCCGGGGCCGCGGCCAGCGCGCGGGCACGTCCGGGCCGGCCGTCCGCCAGCTGCGCCAGCCGAACGGCGCGGGCCGCGTCCGCCAACCCTTCCTCCCGAAGCAGCGCCGCGATCTCGGTGGGCGAGACCCGCGCGAGCCGAAGCCGCATGCAGCGCGAGCGGACCGTGGGGAGCAGCGCCCCCTCGTCGACGGCACACAGCACGAGGACAGTCCGCGCCGGCGGCTCCTCGAGCAGCTTGAGGAGGGCGTTCTGCGCATCGTCGTTCATGCGTTCGGCCGCCTCGATGACGGCCACCCGCCAGGCGCCCTCCATCGGCGCCAGGGCCAGATCGCGCAACAGGGCCCGGACGGTTCCGGGCTCTGGCGCAAGCCGTTCGCCGATGCGGATCTGGCGCCCCGCCCCACCAGGGGCGAGCCGGTGCAGGTCGGGGTGGTTGCCGTGGTCGACGCGTCGGCACGCCGCGCACGCGCGACACGGCCGCTCGGCCGGATCGGCGGCGGGGCAGAGGAGCCCCGCGGCCAGGTCCAGCGCAAGCGTCGTCTTGCCACTCCCCGGTGGCCCGGCCAGCAGCAGCGCGGCGGGGACGTCGCCCGTCGTCACGGCCCGCGCGATCGCCGCCAGCCCCGTCGGCTGCCCGCGGGTGCGCCAGACGGCCATCGACCGGATCAGCCCTCGACGGATCAGCTCTCGGAGGCGGGCGTCATGCGGCGGGTCCGACGGCGCGCCGGGGACGCCGGCTCATCGCCCTCGGCCGAACGCTGAGCGGCCTCGGCCGGGCCCTCGGAGCCCTGGCCGGCGGTCGCCTGAGGCGTCCGGCGGCGGCGCGTCGGCGGTTCTCCGCCGGTTGGTGCCGCAGTGCCCGTCCCGACGGTCTCCGCGCCGGCCGACTCCGTGGACGAGCTCCCAGTTCGTCGGCCACGCGGCCGCCCGGCTGCCCCCGGCTGCGTGCCGGCGCTCCCGGCCTCAGGCCGCGTGCCGGCGCTCCCGTCGGTGGCACCACTCATGCCGGTCACCGCCGCGGACGGCGCGACGGTGCGGTCGCGACGCCGGGCCGTGACGGGCTTCGTCTCCGCGCCCTCCGCCACCACGAGCTCGCCTGCCGTCGCCGCCGCTTCGGTGCCCGCCACCTGGAGCGTCTCGCCGGTGGCGACCCGACTGGCTCGGCGCCGGCCGCGCGAGGCCGTTGCCGCGGCCGGTGGCGCAGCCGCGACGACGCCCGACTCACCCCGTCCGGCCCCGGACGGCTCGCCTCCCGGCTCGGTCGCAGACGCGACCTCCGCGCGGGCCGCGGCCGGCGCTTCCGATGACCCATCGGAGCGTGTCCGACCGCGCCCACCGCGGCCACGCGTGCCCCCCGGCGAGCGGACTGCGGTGGGTGGCTGCGTGCCCCCCTCAGGCGCACGGCCCTCGGCCGGTGCCTGGCCTCGCTCGGCCTCCTCCTGCGCCGCTCCGCCACGTCGAGCCAGCTCGGCCCGCAGCAGCTCCGCCACATCGGGCGGCACCTCGCTCCAGGGCTCAGCGCCGCTCTGCTGGCGCGGCTCGGGCTGTGGCTCGCGGGGCGGCCGCGCGCGCTCCTGCCGCTCGAACTGCGGGCGGGCGCCCCGCTCGGGGCTACGTTCGGCACGGGGCGCGCGCCCGCTGCTCGAGACGCTGCCGGGCGCCCCGCGCCCGTAGCGCTCGCGCTCCACGGCCTGCTGGTAGGCAGACCCGCGTCCACCGCGCGTACCGCGGGGCGCGCGGGTGGCCCGACCCCGCTGGCGCCGCTCCGTCAGCAGGTACTCCGGGATCTCAGGCTCCTCCAGCTCCTCCTCGTCGAGGTCCGCGGTGCCGGCGACGGGCGCCGTCGGCATGCCAAGCTGGCTGTCCCACACGGAGCCAAACGCCGAGTGCGGCGGGATGCGCGGCGCCTCGGGCTCGAGCTCTTCCTCGCCCTCACCTTCCTCGCCGGGAAGCCCCGGTTCGGCGATGTTGGCCGCCTCGCCGACCGCCTCCTGACCGCGCCCACGCCCGCGACCGCGACCACCCCGGCGGCGCCGGCGGCGGCGCCCTATCTCCTGGCCCTGGCTCTCGGGCGCTGCAGATTGGACGCTCCCGACCTCCACGAGCTCCTCGGTCTCCTCGGTCTCCTCCGCAGCGAGGACCTCCTCGCCGGACGGTGGTGGCGCAACCGCCGCCACCTTGCTCAGCTTCTCGCCGGGGAGGACGACGAGCGGCATCCCGCTCGGTGTCGTGGCCATGACGGCCGCCGCAACCACGGGCTGCCGTTCGCGCCGCTCCGTGCGCCGTTCGTCGCGGCGGGCCTCCTCGCGGCCCTCGCCGCGCCGACCCCACCGCCGCCGCGAGGCACCCTCGGTCTCCTTCTCCGGGACCTCGGTCATCGAGAGGTCTCCCTCCTCCGCCGCGACCCGACGACCGCTGCGCGACGAGCGCTCGACCCGCGCGATCTGGGTGATGTCGGTGAAGACGTCCGCGACGTCGATCAGGTCGGAGCTGGTGTTGCCGCGGAAGCTGATGACCTCGACCCGGACACCGGTCTGCTGCACGGCGCGGATGGCCGGCGCGAAGTCGCCGTCGCCCGACACGACGACCGCGATGTCCAGGTTGCGCGAGGTGCGCATCAGGTCGACGACGAGCTCGATGTCCAGGTTCGCCTTCACTTTGCCGTCGCCGTACTTCCGGATGTCCTTGCTGACCACGCGGTAGCCGTTGCGCGCGAGGAAGGCATGGAACTGGCGTTGGTTCTCGTTCTCGGGGTCAAGCCCCGTGTAGGCATACGCGCGGACGAGGTCCCGTCCTGCGCTGGCCGCCTTCAACAGCGTCACGTAGTCGATGTCCACGCCTGCCGCCTTGGCGGCGTAGAAGATGTTCGCGACGTCGACGAAGACGGCGACGTTCTTGCTCACGCAAGTCTCCTGTTCAGTTCCGGTCCCGCTGGCGCGGGCCGGGTGCCGACGCCCGCGGGCGTCGGTGGATGGATCAGCCCAGAACCGCGCCGACGGGCGCGAGACTCCGGACCATGCGGGGTCCGGCTTCCACGAAGCCGTCTGCGGCCCAGCGCTCCCGCTCCGCCGGGTCGTCTGCGGCCACCGCCTCCACCGCCACGCAGCCCTTGTTCCGCCCGGAACGGAGGAGCTCCTCGAGGAGCGCTCCGCGGACGGCGACCGGAGGCGATGCCGGATCGACGATCAGGACGTCGACGGTACCCACGAAGCCGCCGAGCGACACGCTGGGGCGCAGTGCCAGGACGGCCGCGCCGGCCAGCCGGCGACCGGATTCCGCGACCAGCACGACGGCGTGCGGGAGGTCGACGAGCTGCCGGAGCAGATCGCCGGAGTCGAGCCGGACGCGGTCGACGTCTGGCCGACCGGTGACGGCGTCGAGCATCGCGACGATGCGTTCGACGTCCGTGATCCTCGCTCTGCGGACCTGGTACTGCACGATGGCGAGCGATACCTCAGGTGGAGTCGCCAGGCGCCTTGTGCCGACGGCCGAAGCCACCGATCGCGGCCGAGGCGGTGGCCTTGCTCGAACGCGCCGCACCGGGTGGGGTCAAACCTGTCGGCCGGCCGCACGCGCCCGGGGCGCTCGACACCGTCTCTTTGCATTTGAGACGCCAGTACCTATCATACGCTAACCCATCGGCGAACGGCAGCGATGCCTGGTGGGTCGGTCGTTCATAGCGTGCAGCGCGCAGCACCCGATACCCGCCGGCCGTGAGGGGTGACCGGCGGGTCTCCCGTTCCCGCAACTTCGCGCCTCTGACGACCCTCCTGCCGCGCGGTAGCCCAGCCCCCGTCGACGGCCCATGTCCAGGAAGCGCAGGAGCGTTGAGGAGGAGACTGCACTTCGATGCAATCCAGGAGAATCGGCGCGATCGCCGTCGCAGCCGTCGTCGTGGCAGGTGCGTGCAGCAGTGCGGCCACCCCCGCGCCGAGCGCCGCACCCGCCGGCAGCGCCGCACCCGCCAGCGCGGCCCCGGCCGGATCGGCCGCCACCGGCAGCAAGTACGTGACCATCGGGGTCGACCTGCCGCTCTCGGGTGGTGAATTCGCCAACGGTGACCCGACCAAGAAGGGCATCCAGCTCGCGGTCGACCAGGCCAACGCCAACGGCGGCATCGCTGGCTATACCATCAAGCTCAGCGTCAAGGACGACGCGGTCAACGGCGTCCACAACCCGCAGCAGGGCGCCACGAACGTCCAGACGCTGGTGGCCGATCCGACCGTGATCGGCATCGTGGGACCGTTCAACTCGAACGTCGGGGCCGCCGAGATCCCGATCACCAACCAGGCCGGCCTGCTGCAATGCAGCCCCGCCAACACGAACCCCGGCCTCACCAAGCCCCAGTACGGCGCCCTTGACATTCGCAAGGCGTTCCCGAACCGGATCAACTACATCCGCGTCGCGACCACGGACGATATCCAGGGTCTCGCGGGCGCGCAGTTCGCGTACAACGATCTCGGCAAGCGCCGCGCGTACATCGTCGACGACACCGAGACCTACGGCAAGGGCCTGGCCGACGTCTTCGAGGCCCAGTTCAAGAAGCTCGGCGGGACCGTCGTCAAGCACGATGGCGCGCCGAGCTCGACCACCGATTACACGCCGCTCCTGACGGCCGTGCAGAGCAAGAACCCTGACGTGGTCTACTTCGGCGGCGTCACGGCGACCGGCGGTGGCCTCCTGCGCAAGCAGATGGCACAGGTCGGCATGGGTAGCCTCGCCTTCGGCGGCGGGGACGGCATCGTCGACGGGCCCGGCGGCGTCGAGGGCTCGTTCATCACGGTCGCGGGCGCTGCTGCCGCCAACTCCTTCGGGACGATCGCGGCCACCCACGACATCCCCAACGCCCAGGCGTTCTCGCAGGCCTACCAGAAGGCCTACGGGGCCGCGCCGGGCGCCTACAGCGCGTCGGCCTACGCGTGCACGCAAGTGATCCTCCAGGCGCTCCAGGCAGTGGCCGCCACGGCGACCAGCCCGACCGCGCTCCGGGAGGCCGTGCGTGCCTACGCGACCGATCCCACCCACAAGTTCAACACGCAGCTCGGCACGATCTCGTTCGACCAGAACGGCGACACGAGCCAGCACATCATTTCCTTCTACAAGACGGACATGACGGCCGCCGGCGGTAAAGGCGACTGGGTGTTCGTCCGACAGCAGGACTTCGGCCAGAGCAGCCAGTAGGCCGCTGGGCACAGGGGCCGGGAGGCGTCACCGCTCCCCGGCCCCTGTCTGTTCCCGGCCGCCCACACAGCCACTCACCGGCATCCCCATGCAGACCCAACGTTCCATCCGGCTCCCCGCCCGCCTCGACGGGAGTCAGCTGCCGTTCGTCGCCGCGATCGCCGGCAGCCTGGTCGTCGCCTACGCCCTCGTCGGGCCGCAGCAGTTCTCGAACTTCCTGACGATCGGCGCGGTCTATGCCCTGATCGCGCTCGGCTACACGATGGTCTACGGCATCATCGAGCTAATCAACTTCGCCCACGGCGATGTCTTCATGGTGGGCTCGTTCGTGGCCCTCTGGATCCTCAGCGGGCCGCTCGGCCTGCACGGCTCGATCGACAACCCGGCCCTGCTTGCGGTCGTCCTGGTGGGGCTCTTCCTGGTGACGATGTTGATCCTGGGCGCGCTGGGCATCTTCATCGAACGCTTCGCCTACCGCCCGTTGCGGAACGCGCCCCGCCTGGCGCCCCTGATCACGGCGATCGGGGTCTCGTTCATCCTGCAGAACATCATGCAGGCCTTCTTCGGGCCCTCCCCCGTCAACTCCCCGCAGATCTTCACCCTGAACGCACGCTTCGATGTGGCCGGGGCCTCGATCGGGTACCTGAACGTCTTCATCGTGGCCGTGGCCGTCGCCCTCATGATCGCGCTGCAGCTCTTCGTCGGCCGCACGCGGCTGGGGCGCGCCATGCGTTCGACCGCGCAGGACCGCGAGGCCGCCGAGCTGATGGGCGTGGACATCAACCTGACGATCGCCTTCACCTTCTTCATCGGGTCGGCCCTGGCGGGCGCGGCGGGCATCGTCTGGGTCCTCTACTTCGGCTACGCGGTCTTCAACCAGGGCTTCTACGCTGGGCTCTTCGCCTTCACGGCGGCCGTCCTCGGCGGCATCGGCAACACCACGGGCGCCGCGCTCGGCGGCTTCGTCATCGGCTTCCTGCAGGTCGCCGCCGCTCAGTACGGCTACTCGCGCTGGTCCGAGGTCGCGATCTTCGGTGTCCTCGTCCTGGTGCTCGTCTTCCGCCCGACCGGCCTGCTCGGCCAACAGCTGGGGGAGCGGGCGTGAGCGCCACCGCGAGCCGCGCCTCGGGCGCACGAGAGCGCCGCTCCAACCCACTGCGCGCCCTGCTCGAAGCGCACCGCTCGCTCGCCGCGATCCTGGGGATGGCGGTCGTCACCGCGGCGCTTCCGCTCCTGGCGGCCATGCCCCCGCTCAACGGCTTCAACTCGCAGGGCGTCTGGGTCGACAGCTTCGCCAACGCCGGTGTCTTCGTCCTGTTGGCGCTCGGCCTCAACATCGTGGTCGGGCTGGCGGGGCTCCTCGACCTCGGCTACGCCGCCTTCTTCGCCATCGGCGCGTATACGTACGCGTTCGGCGCCTCGCCGTTCTCGGGGAACGACTTCCCCTTCTGGATCATGCTGCTGATCGGCGCCATCGTCGCGGCAACGTTCGGGCTCCTGCTGGGCGCGCCGACGCTGCGCCTGCGCGGCGACTACCTGGCGATCGTGACGCTCGGGTTCGGCGAGATCGTGCCCACGGTCTTTCTCAACGCCGACAAGTACACGAAGGGCACCAACGGCATCAGCGGCGTCTACCAGCCGTCGCTGGCGGGCTACAACTTCACCTTCACAGACCCGTGGCCGTACTACCTGACCATGGCGGTGATCCTGACGCTGGCGATCCTGGCCATCTACCGCCTGCAGGATTCCCGCGTCGGGCGCGCCTGGATGGCGATCCGCGAAGACGAGCTCGCGGCGGCCAGCAACGGCGTGAACCCGGTCTCGACCAAGCTGCTCGCCTTCGCCCTGGGGGCCTCCACGGCAGGCCTCGCCGGCGCCTTCTACAGCGCCAAGCTGACCTTCGTCAGCCCCGACCAATTCGGCTTCACCGTCTCCTTCACCGTGCTCGCCATGGTAGTGCTGGGCGGGATGGGGAACATCTGGGGCGTCGGGGTCGGCGCGTTCCTCCTGTTCATCATCCAGAGCGTCCTGCTCAAGCAGCTCAACCCGTTCTTCGCCTCGTTCGGGCTGACCGGGATCGACTTCCTGCAGTACCAGTACCTGCTCTATGGCCTGGCGCTGGTGGCGATGATGCTCTTGCGACCCGAGGGGCTCTTCCCGAGCGTCAGACGTAGACGCGAGCTGCATGCCGCCGAGGAGCTCCCGGAGGAGCCCGTAGCGGCCGAGGCGGCCGAGGGATCGACACCATGAGCGGGCCGCAGACGAGCGCCGCGCCGACGGGGACCCCGCAGTCCGGGGTCCCGCAGGCGCCGGCCTCCGCGTCGAGCTCCGTGCCGGCCGGCACGGCTGCCGGCTCCGGGGTCCTGCTGCGGGCGAGCCGTGTCACCAAGCAGTTCGGCGGTCTCGTGGCGGTCCGCGAGATCGACTTCGAGATCCCAGAGGGCAGCATCGTCAGCCTGATCGGGCCGAACGGGGCCGGCAAGACCACCTTCTTCAACGTGGTCGCCGGGATCTTCGAACCGACGAGCGGCTTCGTCGAGTTCCGGGGCCGGCGTGTGATCGCGCGGCCCCATCGCGGCTGGTTGGAGCCCGTGCTCTGGTTCGTCCCGGCGATCATCGTCGCCGTGATCGGCCTCGGCTACGCGTTCGCGGTCGGGTCCGAGCGCGTCGGACTCCTCACGGGGATCGTGGCGCTCGGCCTGCTGATCGCGATGATGCTGATGGCCGTCATTCGGTCGGAGCTGTACCAGCGGCTGCTGGGCTGGGCCGGCATCTTCCGCAGCGCGCGGCCGAACGACATGGCCCGCATCGGGCTCGGTCGCACGTTCCAGAACATCCGGCTCTTCCAGAACATGACCGCCCTGGAGAATGTGCTGGTGGGCATGCACACACGACTCCGCGCCAGCCCGTTGGACGCGCTCTTCGCCACCGGCCGAAGCCGCCGGGAGGAAGAGGCCGCGCGGCGCCGGGCGTCCGAACTGCTCGCCCTGGTCGGCCTGGCAGGCCGCGAGGACGATCTGGCACGCAACCTCCCGTACGGCGACCAGCGCCGCCTGGAGCTGGCCCGGGCCCTGGCGAGCGAACCGTCACTGCTGCTTCTCGACGAGCCGACGGCGGGCATGAACCCCCGCGAAACGACCGATCTGACGGCCCTCATCGCGCGCCTGCGCCGCGACCTGGGCCTGACCATCCTGCTGATCGAGCATGACATGCGCGTGGTGATGGGGATCAGCGACCGCGTCACCGTCCTCGACCACGGCGAGCGGATCGCCGAGGGGACGCCCGACGAGGTCCGCCGCGACCCGCGGGTCATCGAAGCGTACCTGGGAGCGCCGGCTGAATGAGCGAGACCTCGGTTCAGGCCCCGCCGGCCGCAGGCGCTGCGGCCCGCAACGGCCAGCCCCTCCTCGAGCTACAGGATGTCCACACCTATTACGGCCACATCCACGCGCTGCAGGGCATCTCGCTCGAGGTCCATCGCGACGAGATCGTCACGCTGATCGGCGCGAACGGGGCCGGCAAGACCACCACGCTCAAGACGATCAACGGGCTGCTGCATCCCCGTCACGGCAAGGTCCTCTTCGACGGCCGTGATGTCTCGCACGTACCCGCGCACGAGCTGGTCCGCGCCGGCATCGGGCAGGCGCCCGAGGGCCGCCGCATCTTCTCGCGTCTCACCGTGCTCGAGAACCTCCAAATGGGCGGCTACACGCGCAGCCCCCGCGAGGTGGCGCAAGACGTCGAGCGCGTCTTCGCGCTCTTCCCGCGCCTGCGCGAGCGCGCCCGACAGAACGGTGGCACGCTGTCGGGTGGCGAGCAGCAGATGCTGGCGATCGGACGTGCCCTGATGTGCCGCCCGCAGGTGCTCCTCCTCGACGAGCCGTCGCTGGGCCTCTCGCCGATCCTGGTGCAGCAGATCTTCGCGATCATCCGCGAGATCAATGCCCAGGGGACCACGATCCTCCTCGTGGAGCAGAACGCGTTGCAGGCGCTCAACGTCGCGCACCGCGGGTACGTGCTCCAAACCGGCCGCGTCGTGCTGGCCGGCGAGGCGGCGGCGCTGCGGCAGGACGAGATGGTGCGGAAGGCGTACTTGGGCGAGATCTGATCCGTCGCGAGGCTGGCCACGAGGCCGGGGGTGTAGACTCGGGACCCCTGGCACTGAGGCCGAGTGTGGAGCGTCCCGACGCGCCGGTCCCGCTCGTACGGGTCGGCGGGAGCAATCGACGGACGGCGGTCAGCATCACCGTCGCGGTCGTCCTCGTCGTTGCCGCGATTGCCAAGCCATGGGCCGGTCCAGCGACCCGGCCGAGCGTCGGGGCCCCGATTGTCGGACCCGCGAGCGGCTCCGCAGCTGCCGCAGCGGTCCGAGGGGTGCAGTCGAGCGGCGATCCCGGCGCCCGCCAGGCGTCGGTCGTCCCGACCCTGGCCGACGGCGCTGCCGGCGACCCATTGGCGATCCGTGCGACGGTGAACCGTCTGGCCCGGGCCGATCCCTGTTGCACGACCCCCGGCGCGGCCGTCCTGGTCGAGGAGGGCGGCATGCCCATCTGCTACGCGCCGGATGGCTGGCGGGTGGTGGCGGATGAGGAGGCTGCAGGCATCAAGTCGCGCGTCTGGATCCCGGTGGCGGCCCGCGCTGCCGCGGGCCCGGGCGATCCCAGAGTGCAACTCGTGCGTCTCGTGGCCAGCCGGGTGACCGCGCTCGGGTTCTGCGCGCCCGTCGATCGTGGCTCGCACGGGGGATGGGCGGCCGTCCTCTGGCAAGCCACCCACACCCGAGACGCATCCGGCACCGTCTACGTACCCGTCGCCGCGCTGCGTACCTTCGGGTCCGCGGACGGTGCCCTCGTCTCCGCGGCAACGAGACGGGCCGCGTGGCCAGTGGGCCGCTACGTGCTGCAGGTACAGAGCGGCGTCGCAGCCACCCACGATTCATGGTTCGGGCTCGACCTCGAGGCGCCGACGCCCTGAACGGGCCCGTGCCCGATGCCCTTCTCCGTCCCGCGTGGTCGACAACGGCGAGCCAAGCGAACATCGCGGGGTCGTCGTGGATCAGCGGTGCCGTGCGTTGCTCGCCGCGCCACGCATCGGTGGGGGCTGCGCTGGCGGCCGTGCCTCAGGCGCGCGGCCGCTCCGCGAGCATCTCCGCCAGCCCCCACACCACGATCGCGAGCGCGATCCCGGCGAGCCAGAGCCCCATCGCGCGGTCCGGGAGCGCGAGCAACCCGTCGCCCAGGATCTGGCCGAGCTTCAACAGGAAACCGATGATGCCGACTGCGCCGATGAGCCAGAACGCGAGCGGACGGTCGAGCGCCAGTGGCTGATCGCCCGCGGCGTAGGGGAGCGCGATCAGCGCCAGCAACCCAATCGCAGCCACGAAGACGAGGATGCCGAAGCCGTCGAACGCACCCGTCCGCTCAGGCGGCAACCCGATCCCCGCCGTCTGCCCCCACGGGAAGAGGCAGGCGACCAGCGCAAGGGTGGCCCCCACGCCGACGATCAGTCGGCCGCGACCGAGCGTGCGACGGTTCACGAGGCGGCGTAGACCTCCGGCTTCAGCACTCCGATGAAGGGCAGGTTGCGGTAGCGCTCCGCGTAGTCGAGCCCGTAGCCGATCACGAACTGGTCCGGGATCGTGAACCCGAGGTAGTCGATCGGGATGTCGACCAGCCGGCGCGCGGGCTTGTCGAGCAGCGTGCAGATGTGCAGCGAGCGTGGGTTCTTGCCGCGCAGGTAGCGGATCAGGTAGTTCAGCGTGAGCCCGGTGTCGATGATGTCCTCGACGATCATGACGTCTTGGTCCTCGATCGACGAACTCAGGTCCTTCAGGATCCGCACGAGCCCGGAGGACTCGGTGGCCGCGCCGCCGTAGGAGCTCACCTCCATGAGGTCGATCGAGACCGGGATGGTGATGGCGCGCATCAGGTCAGCCATGAACGGCAGCGAACCTTTCAGCACGCTCACGAGCGTCAGCTCGCGGCCCGCGTAGTCGGCGCTGATCTGCGCGCCGAGCTCGGCGACGCGCGCGCGGATCTGTCCCTCGGAGAGGAGCACGCTCGCGACGTCGGCGACGAGGTCGGGGGTGCGCATCGAGGCTCAGGTCCCCCGGAACGAGCGGCGGCGAGGTCCCCAGAGCGGACGGCGAGCCCGGCACGAGGAGCCCCGCGGGGATGACGCTGCGTGCCGCGTGGTCATGGTTGCCGGATCATGACACAGGGGCGGACTGCGCGGCCCGGGCGCGCCGGGCCGCTCGCCGGCGGCTGCG
>JAKAMV010000110.1 GCA_021812735.1 Chloroflexota bacterium
ATCCCGTGGTCCGCCAGGCCGCCCGCCCGCGGCGCGTCGTCGTACAGCGTCACCGCCACGCCCGCCCTGCGCAGCTCGGCCGCGCACGCGAGGCCCGCCGGGCCCGCCCCGATGATCGCCGCCGACACGCCCGCCTCGGCGCCGGGCGTGAAGAACGCCTCGCCCGAGGCCGCGAACGCCTCCACCGCACCCTGCTGGAGCCGGCCGATCGCGATGGGCCGGTCGAGCCGGTTGCGCACGCAGGCGCCCTCGCACAGGCGCTCCACCGGGCAGACCGCGCCGCAGGTGGCGCCCAGCGGGTTGGCGGCCAGGATCGCCCGCGCCGCGCCCGCCACGTTGCCGGTGGCGATCTTGCGGATGAAGCCCGGCACGTCGATCTCGCTCGGGCAGGCGTGAGCGCACGGGGCGTCGTAGCAGTAGAGGCAGCGCTCGGCCTCGGTCCGGGCAGCGGCCGCGGTCAGCGGCGCAACGCGCAGGAACGGGTCGATCGGGGCGACGGTCATCATGCCAACCTCGGTGGTCGCCGGTCGGCGGCGACAGTCGGGGACGCCTCGAAGGCGCCAGTATCGGCGGCGGCCGCGGGTCCGGCCGATTGCCGAACGGGCCCCGGGGCGCGGGCCGGATTGCGCTTCGGTGACGAAGACACGACCGGGGCCACGCCGCCCGGGGAGCGGTGCGAAGCCCGACAGCGCGGTGCGAAGCCCATGGACTCTCGCGGCCCGCCAGCGTAGGCTGCCCGTGGAGCGCGGGGCGCCGGGCGCGCTCGAGGAGGTGGGAGCCATGGCCACGGACTTCGCGCTGTGCCTACCGACCAGGCCGGGCACGCTCCTCCGCGTGGCCGAGGCGCTCGGGCGCGCGGGCATCAACATCGACGGCGCGTGCGGGCTCGAGTCCGGCGACGCGGCCGTCCTGCACGTCATCGTGAGCGACGCCGAGCTGGCCCGCCGGACCCTCATCAACGTCGGCGTGGAGATCTGCGGCGAGCGGTCGGTGTCGGTGCTGGAGGTCGAGAACCGGCCGGGCAGCGCGGCCGCCGTGCTGCGGCACGTCGCCGACGCGGGCGTCAACGTGGACCTGCTGTACACCACGCTCGACGGGCGGCTCGTCCTCGGCAGCGACGAGCCGGCGCGGCTCCGCGACGCGCTCACGGCCACGGCCCGGTAGGCAGCTTCTGGAGGCGTCCATGGCCCAGGTTGTCGTCAACGGCGCCCAGCTCGCCTGCTCGTTCGGCCAGGCGCCGTCCACCCTGACCGTGCTCCCCGCGGGCCAGCCGGTGCAGGGCAGCAGTCAGCTCGTCGCCAGGACCACCGACATGCAGCCGATGGCGAACATCGCGCCGTTCGGGATGTGCACCACGCTGTCGAACCCGCAGGTGGCGGCCGCGACCTCGGCCGCGCAGGGCGTCCTCACGCCGCAGCCGTGCCTGCCGGTGACCAGCGCGCCGTGGAGCCCGGGCTCGCCGACGGTCACCGTGGGCGGCACGCCCGCCCTCACCAGCGACAGCCAGTGCGTCTGCGCGTGGGGCGGGTCGATCACCATCACATCGCCTGGGCAGACCACGGTCTCCACCGGGTAGGCCGCCCGGGCGGGCGACCTGGCCGGAGGGGCGGAGGGGCGACTTGGCCGGAGAGCCGGACGACCCGGTAGGCCTCCCGGGCGGGCGAGGCGGACGGCGAGCCGGACGACCCGGCCCGCGCCGTCAACCGGCCCGGTGGAACGCCATCGCCCGGCCGTCCTGGACCACCGTCAGCGTGTCCCCGGCCACCCAGGCGTCGCCCGTGATGTCCTCGCCGGCGCCCGTCACGTGGAGCCTCCCCTCGCCCGACACCGACCACCTGCCCTGCATCGACCGCCCGCCGGGCAGCGTCAGCGACGCCGTCCCGTCGCCAGCGAACGTCACCTGCGCCGCGGCCCACTTCCACGAGCCCAGGACGGCCTCGGCCAGCGGGCGCGGGTCGCGCTCGCCCGCGCTCGGCGGCGTGGCCGACCCCTCGAGCGAGTGGCCCAACGCCGCCAGCGAGGCCATGGTCTCGAGCCGCTGGGCCTGGTGCATGCCGGCCATGCCGGACACGAGCGCCTTGGCGACGGAGCCCGCCGACACGCCGCCCTCGGGCACCGGCCGGTCAGCCAGGTGCTCGAAGTTGACCACGCGGTGGCTGCTCGGCAGGATGTAGAGGCGCATCACGCCGTAGTCGGGCGCCGCGTGGTAGGCGGCCTGCGAGACCTCGAACCGCCGGTCGCCCAGCTCGAAGTAGTAGAACGTCAAGCGCTCGCCCCTGCCGGTGGTCTTGCCGAATGCCCCCTCGACCGTCGCCACCCGGCCGTCGTGCAGGTCCCGGGCGAGCGGGTTGGAGTCCGGCGTCACGCGGAGGACGACCAGCACGATCGCGATGGCGAACGCGACCGCGGCGACGCCGTACCGCGCGATCTGCGGGTAGTTGCCGCCGTTCGAGGTGGCCACGAGCAGGCCGATCACGACCGCGATGCCAGCGAAGGCGAGCGCGTTGCTGCGCCAGGTGCGCTCCGCCTGGTTGGCGGCCGCGCGCTGGCCGGCGGACAGGGCGCCGCGCCGATTGGCCTCGAGGGACGCCGGGTCAAATGCCTCGCCGATGGGAACGCTCATCGACCACCTCCCCCGCCGCCCGTGGATCCGCGCGGGCCCGGCGAGGCCGCGATCGTACTCGGCATCGCGCCGTCGCGGCGTCCTCTGGGCCGCGGAATCGCCGCCCGCTCCACAATGGCGCCATGCGCGACCCCAGCCTCAGCCAGTCCCTCGAGATCCTGTCCGCCTTCCTGGGCCGCCGGCCGCTCGCCGACGCGATCGCCCGCCTGGAGGCGACCACCGAGCACGCCACGGCGCTCGAGGTGCGGGCGGCCGCGCTGTCCGCGGGGGTGGACGCGGGGCTGCTGGCCGCGACCCTCACGGCGCGGCGCGAGCTCGGCAGCCTCGGCGACCTCATCCACGCCGTTGCGATCATGACGCTCCTGCCCGAACTGCTCGAGGACGGTGAGACCCTCGTGAACCGGCTCTCGCTGGGTGTCGGCAGCGACCCTGGGCGCCCGTTCGACGTGGAGACGAACCTGCGCGTGGCGGAGGTCGAGTTCGGGGTGTGGACCGGGCAGGACGCGATCCGCAAGCGCGAGCTGTTCCGAGACCTCGTGCGCCTGGCCGCCGACCCGTCGGGCCGCCGACCCGAGCTGCTCGTCCTGGGCGCCGAGCCGAGGCGCTTCCTGGAGACCTCGCGCTCGAAGGCGTCCTGGGCGCTGGCCCGGTCGCCGGGCGCACTGCGCCTGTTCACCGAGCGGTTCGGCGACGTGTCGGTGTCGGTGGCGGCGTTCACCGCCGGCCCTGGGGCACGGGTCCGGGTGATCGACGTGGCGCCGATGCTGCCGGCGGGCATCCTTGCGGCGGCCGGCGACGACGAGGACGACGAGGCCTGAGCGGTCCCGGCGACGGGCCCCGCGCGGGGCCTCCGGTCAACCGGCGCACGGGGAAGCGCCGCCCGGCCGGGTGGCCGGGCGGCGCTTCGAGCGTCAGCGCGAATGCCGACTAGTGGTCAGTGTGATGGACCCGCGCGCACGAGATCATCCCGACCGCGGTCATGTAGCCGCCGGCGGCAGTGCCCGTGAGGGTCGAGGCCGAGGTGCCGGCCTGGGCGAACGGGCTGAGCGTGCCCGTGAACGCGAACGGGGGATAGCCGTCCGACCGCGTGGCGGTCATCAGGCTCACGGCGCCGCCCGCGACGCTGCCGCTCGCGAAGACGTTGTGGTAGACGGTACCGGTGTACGGCGGCTCGACCTCCGTCCACTCGCCCGGGGCGACGAAGGCGCCGGTCGCGACCGCCCAGCTCAATGAGATCGAGCCCGACGCGTAGAGCGACGTCCTGGCGGCGTCGTTGTAGTACAGCGCGCTGGGCGAGCTGAACGTGCACGTCCCGGCGGCCGGGTTCTGCGTGCAGCGACCCAGGTAGTCGCCATGGTGGTGGCGCAGGTGCGCCCTCGCTGCCGGCGCGCCCACCGTGATCGTGTGCCAGGAGCCGTTCGACGCCTCATGGCAGAGCGTCACCTTGGCAGCGTGCCCCCAATTGCCGTCCGAGCCGTGCGCCGAGACGACCGCAGGCATGACGGCGGCGAGGAGCGCCGCGATTGCCGCGGCAAGGAAGAGTCGTCTCATGACTACCTCCTGCGGATGCGCGGCACCCCGCATCCGGATGCGTGACACCCCCGACGACACTGTCCCTCGTGCGCCATTATCAGCCCCTCCGCCAACCCCGACCGCGCGCACCCTCGGATTGCCGGTGCGCGCAGGCACCGCGGTGCTGCGTTTCGGCGCAGGTGACCACGGTCGCGCGGGTCGCAGGCCCGCCGCACCTTCCGATCCCGCCGCGGGCGCCATAGGATAGGCAGCCGAACGGGTGCCACGATCCTCCCCACGCACGGCGGACCGTGCCCACGACCATCGAGGGCCGCAGATCGTGCCAGTTGACCAGCACAGGGACGGCTCGCCGGACCCCGGCTCGGGAATGCCCGTTGCCCCGGTGCACCGCTTTCCCGGCGGCGAGGCAGGAGCCTCCCGTGGCGTGGCATCGAACCGCGTGCCCGACGCATGGTCGACCGCCTGGATCCTCGCGATCCTGCTGCTGGTCCTGACGGCTACCATCGGGGCGGCCCTCGAGCTGCCGGAACCGGCCCGCATGGCGACGATGGTCCCCTT
The DNA here is from genome assembly GCA_021812735.1 of Chloroflexota bacterium. Next base: position 4,715 of record JAKAMV010000110.1, read on the forward strand.
CGCGCTGCTGGCCCCGGGCATGGCCGTCGCTCGGCTGGCCCGGCTGGATTCCCGCGTCGCCGAGCTCGCGCTCGGGATCGTGCTCAGCGTCACGATCTCGGGACTGGTGGCCAGCGCCCTGCTGGGCTTCGGCATGTGGGACCCCGGGCGGGCCGTCGTGATCCTGGCCCTGGGGACTGTGGTCGCCCTAGAGCTCGACCCGCGAATCCCCTCGCGCGTCCTCGTCTGGCGCGAGTACTGGAACGCGTTTCGCGGCCGCGCCGCCCGGCTGGCCCGCGCGAAGCGGTCGATGCCGCACCCGTCGGCGCGCCTTGCCGAGCCGCTGCCGCCGCCGCCCGTCGCGATCGTCCGCCGAGGCCCGCGCCGCGCTCCGGTCACCGCCGCTCCCGCCAAGGCCGGCGGGAGGCGCCCGGCGCTCGGCGAGAACCCGTTCGAGACGCCCGCCATCTCCCGCCACCTGCGCTCGGCGATCGACGGGGTGATCGACGACCTGGCCGCGCGAAAGGACGTGCCGTCGCCGTGAGGACGGTCGCAGTCGCCAACCACAAGGGCGGCAGCGCGAAGACGACCACGACCGTCAACCTCGCGGCTGCCCTGGGCGAGGCCGGCCGCCGGGTCCTCGTCATCGACATGGACCCCCAGGGCTCCGCCACGTCCTGGCTCGGCGTCGACGACGCGGACGTCGGCGTGATCGACGCCGTGCTCGGCCGGGCGAACCTCGCCCACCTCGTCCACGAGACCACCGCGCCGGGCGTCGGGATCGTCCCCGCGTCGCCGCAGCTCGTCGCGGCCCACGCGGCCGGCGAGACGGAGATCGCGCTCGGGTTCATGCGGGCCATGGAGCGGCTGCCGGCGATCTGGGACATGGTCTTGGTGGACTGCGCGCCGTCGCTGGGCTATCTGGGCGTCGCGCCGCTCGCCGCGTGCGAGGAGGCGCTCGTGCCGGTGGAGGCGCACGTGCTCGCGATGGCCGGCATCACCAGCCTGCTCGAGACGATGGCCCGGATCCAGGTCAAGCTCAACCCCGGACTCCGCCTCTCCGGCGTCGTCGCCTGCCGCGTCAACCGCACGGCCCACGCGCGGGCGGTCGCCGAGCGCCTGGGCCAGCGCTTCCCGGAGGCATTCCTGTCCACGCAGGTCCGCGAGAGCATCCGCCTCGCCGAGGCGCCCTCGTTCCGGCTGCCCATCACCCAGTACGCGCCGGCGAGCACCGGCGCCGAGGACTACCGCGCCGTCGCCGCCGAGTTCGCTGCCGGCAGCGATTCGCGGGCCGTCCCGCCGACCGTCCAGGTCCTCGTGAACCCGCCGGGACTCGACGTCACGGGCCGGCTGGGGCGGCTGATCGGCGCGCGCGGCGGCAGTCGACGCTAGGCGGACACCGTCAAGCTCAGGCGGCCGGCAATCGGGCGTCGGCCGCCACCTTGTTCGCCGAGGCGCCCCGCACCTATCATCAGCAGGCACTCGCGCGGCGGCGGCTGGGAAGACGGGCCGCCACCCGCATGGCCGCCGGCATCGTGCCAGCAGTGATGGACGGAGCATCGAGCCACATGGCGCGTCACGGCGAGCCGGCCGAGATCGACGGGGACGGCCCGGGGGACCTGGGCCGCGCCCTCGACGAGCTGACCGCGGCCCACGACGACGAGCGCGTGCGCCGGGTCATCGACGCGTTGATCCACCCGAGCCCGGCCGCGGGGAGCGGACGCGCAGCATCCTCGGAACGAGAGCCGACGGTGTCCGTGGATCTGGACCCCGACCGGCCCAGGGTCGCGCTGGCGGCGCTCGGCCTCTGCCGCGCCGACACCTGGCGTCGGCTCCTCGAGGTCGAGCACGCGTGCGCCGCGCGGTACGGCTCGAGGACCACCGTGGTGCAGCTCGAGATCGCGGACATCGCCGTCACCGCGACCGTGCTCGGCGAGGCCGCCGCCAACCGGCTCGTCGGCGTGCTCGCCGACGCCGTGCGCGAGGACACGCGCGATGCCGACTCGTTCGCGAGGATCGGCCGCTGGCGCATCGCGGGGCTCCTCCCCCACACCGACGGGCGCACCGCCGACGCCGTCATCCGGCGCATCGCGGACGGATTCGGCCGACGCCTCGGCGGCGGGCTGCCGGTCCGCCTGGCCGTCGGCCGCGCCGAGGTGGACCCGACCCTGGACCTGGCGGCCACGCTCGCCCGGGCCGAGGGCGCGATGACCGTCGAACCGCGTCGCCCGGCGGAGCACGGCTGGGGCGATCGGCGGACGGAGGCGTCGGCACCGGAGGACGGCGTCGACGCCGGCGGTGGGCCCGACCGTCGGGCCGCCGCGACCGGGGCGCCCCCGGAGCCCGACAGGCGAGACGGCCGGGATCGCGAGCCGCGGCGGGGCGCGGACGCGCCGGTGCCCGACAGCCTGCGCGAGCTCGAGCGCCTCCGCGCCGACGGACTGGTCTCCGACGAGGAGTACCGCAAGGCTCGCAAGCGGGTCCTGCGCCGGATCTGAGCGGCCGGTCGATGGCCGCGGCCGACGACGCGCCCCACTGGGGCTTCTCGATCGTGATCATCCCGTCGGGCAGCGAGGCCCACGAGTGGGCGATCGCGAGCGTCCGCAGGGGTCCTGCGCCGGCAGGTCAAGCGCCCGGTGTACCGGCGCCAGGCCGGGCGCCCCGTTCACGGTTCCTTGACGACGATCGTGCTGTTGTCCTTCCACCAGGTGAACAGATCCGAGAGACTGCCCTTCAGCTCGGCCGTGAACAGGACGTTCCCATTGGGATACGCCTGCTCGATCCAGGCAGAACCGTTCTGCGTGTAGCAGAGCAGTCGGAAGTCGGGACCCTGGAGGACCTTGCCGTCGGTGAAGGTCGTCTGCCAGGTGCCGTCGCTGGGACCGGTCGCGCAGGTCTTGCCCGTGGATGCGTCCGCGCTCTTGGCGTCTTCGGAGACCGCGGCATTCAGGTCCGCCGCGTTGTCATAAAGGTCGTACCAGACCACTGTGACGCCGCTGACGGGTTGGCAGACGGCGGTCTGGACGACGGTGCTGCGGACCTGGTCCGTCGAGGGGCTGCAGTTGGGCCAGGTCGACGCGGGGACGAACGGCTGGATCTGGTCGATCGCCGCGACAGAGCCGCCGCTGGGCGCGGTGGACGGCGGCACGCTGCCACCCACGACGGCGAGCGCCGGCCCGTTGATCTCGCCCTTCAGCGTCTGATCGCCACGCTGCACGGTCACCGAGAGCGCGTCGGTCGGGCCATGGGATCGAAGAACGGAACAGTAGGTCGCCTTCGTGCCGTCAGCGCCAACGGCCGTCCCGTTGAGGTTCGTCATGAGGTCGCCCGCCTGGACACCGGCATGGTCGGCCGGCGATCCGGGGACCACCGACAGGATCGCGATGCCCTTGCGGTTCGCGTCCGCCTCACCGTTGATGCCGATCGTATCGAGGTTCTGGCCGGTCTTGAGCTTGTCGATGACCGGCGCCGCCTCGGTCGAGGCGATTGCGAACGACTCGCCCGCGATCGACGACCCGGGGGCGCCGCCGGAATACTGGACCCCGATCACCTGGCCGGCGGTGTTGACGACCGGGCTGCCGGAGTTCCCGGGGTAGGTCTGGGCGGTGATCTGGATCTCCTGGGTCACGGACGCCCACGACGTGTCGTCAGCGGACGGCGGCTTGGCGACGATGCCGTTGGTGAGCGTGTAGGGGTCGCCGTTGGGGTGGCCGGCGACGAAGATCTGCTCACCGACCTGCGGTGGGGTGGCCGCCAGGGCGAGTGCCGGGAAGGTGCCGTCGACCTTGAGGACCGCCAGGTCGTTGCACTCGGACACGCCGAGCAAGCGAGCGTCGAGGAGTGTCGGATCCGTGCCGACCTGGACCTTCCAGAAGGCGCCGCCCGCGACCACGTGATTGTTGGTGACGATGAGCCCGCTCGGATCGACCACGAAGCCCGAGCCCGAGTACACCTGCTCGGCCGTGCCGTCCGACGTGACGAACGTGCCCTGTGTCTGGATGTACGCGACCGAGTTCTGAAGCGTCCCGAGGTCGAAGGAGCCCGCCGCGGCGGAGCCGGCGGAGGCCGCTGCGGCGGAGCCGGCGGAGGCCGATGCAGCGGGCGCGCTAGCCGCCGTCGACGGAGCCGCGCTGCCGCTGCAGCCGGCCGCGATCAGCATCGCACTGCATCCGGCGGCGAGCCAGCGGAGTGGACCAGCCGACGTCGCAAACCCTGCCATGTCATCCCCTTTCGTCAGTCAGACAGCGATGTTCAAGATGCGCACGAGAGATCGAGAGCAGACGGTCTTGAGCTCGGCCATCAGCGCGGCGCAGGCGAGATGACCGAACGGGCCCATCACGAGCCGCGTCCCCACTTCAGCCAGACGGTGCCGGCCGCCGAGGCGTCGTGGTAGATCACCCACACGAAGCCGCCGTCGGGCTCGATCGGCCCATCTCCCAACCCATCAAGAACGAGGGCCTGGGTCACCCCGCCGTAGGGCTGGATCCCCCAACCCGCCCAGTCGGCGGCGGTCACGGGGCGGACGTGCCAGGTCCCGGAGGACGTCTCCCAGCTCCAGCGGCCGTCGGCCCCGAGCGAGAGCGACGCGAGGAGCGTGCAGGTGTCGGTGCCACCGCCGCCCCCGTTGTCGTAGTAGAGCGCCCGTGACAGGCAGCGGTACGTGCCCGCAAGCGCCGCGGCAGCCGGGTCCAAGGGGATCGGTGTCGCGGTGGACTGGGCCGGCGGCGAGGTCACTGGGCTAGCGGTGGCCACAGGCGCCGGAGCGGGCGAGGCGGCCGTCGCCGCAGCGGCGGAGATGCCGCTCGAGGCCGGCCCCGCGGGCGTCGCGTCGGCGGACCCGCCCGGCGAGCTCGCTCCGCCGCTGCAGGCGGTCGCCACGAGGACGAGGAACAGGGCGGCGGCGACGACGTGGACCAGCGGCGATCGAGCAGTGTGGCTCATGGCCCGCATGCTCACGACCGCGAGCCGCGAGCACCACCAGCAATTCAGTCCGGTACAGACGGCCATTGGTACGGGGGGCATCCCCGAGCGATGGCGTATGTCCGGGAGGGCCGCCGAGCATGCGGCCGTCCCGTGGGCGAGGGGGACCGTTCGCCGGCTCCGGAGGTCCGGACCACCGTAGGCCGATCGGGTGATGGCCGCCGGCCGGGCGGCGCCCAAAGTAAGCGCCTACCTCGCATCGTGCCGAACTCGCGGACACAGACCGGCGAGGGGCGAGGCAAGGAGACGCTGGTGGACGCAATAACCCTCACGATCCCGCCTGACCCCTCTGCACAGCACGCGGCGGCCCACGGTGCCGTCGGTGAGTCGTCCCCGGTGCTGCCATGAGCGCGACCCTGCGTGCGGCGGCCCTGCTCGTCACGACTGGGCTCCTCGCGGCCTGCACGAGCGGAGGCTCTGGCGCTTCGCCGAGTGCCGCGGCCACCGCCGTCACGTCCGCTCCGGCCACGGCCCTGCCCGCACCGAGTGGTGCCGCCGCCGTCCCGGCCGCCGCCGCATCACCTGCTCCGGCGCCGGCGGCGACCGCGGCCTCGGCCTCGGCCCAGGTGAGCACGGCTGACCTGACGCCCAACGACCTGTTGCTGGCGGCGCTGAGCCCGAGCGACGTGAAGGCGGTCGTCCCCGCGACCGAGACGTGGTGGCCGTACTTCCCGGAGTTCGATGTCGGCTTCAGCCCGTACACCGACAACTCCGCCGATCCCAGCGTCCGGTTCTTCGTCGTCCAGGCCTACGAGCGGGTCGGTGGGCCTGCGAGACGGCAGGTCGTGTCGACCATGGTCCTCTTCAACGACGCGGCGTCGGCCGCTCAGGGCATGGCGAGACTGAACCAGACCAACGACGGCGACAGCACGCCGGCGAGCGGACCGGCTGTCGGCGATGCGTCGAGCTACTTCACCCGGAGCAACATCGGGCTGGGCACCCCGACGGACACGCCGATCGACTATCCCGACACGGCAGTCCTGCGCTTCCGCGTCGGACCCGTCGTCGGGCGGGTCTCGGTCCTCGGAACGGGCTTCGAAAAGACCGCAACGCTGGCCGCCTACGCCGCCCCGCTCGTCGACCGGATCGGCGCGCTGCTCCAGGGCAGCCTGAAGGCCCAGCCGTTGCCGACCGAGTACGGGCAACGGATGCCACCGCCGTCGAGTGCGGTGGGGGCGATCCTCGGCGCGGTGGTGGCGCCGGCGGAGTCGTGGGCCCTCGCGGACAACTCCGGGACGCCCGAGGCCGTGGCGGACAAGCTCCACTCGTTGGGTGCCGCCAGCCTGGGATTCGGGCGGGCCTCGCTCGCGGCCGACCCGAACCAGGTCATCGAGGCGACGCTCTTCCCATTCCGCGATGCGACCGCGGCGAGCAGCTGGGTGAAGACCTTCACGTCCGGCGTGGGGAAGACGGGACTTGATGCTGGCGCAACGGGCACGCAGTCCGCATACACGAGCTACGGCGGGAAGTTCTACGAGCTGCAGTTCGCCGCCGGTCGCTTCGTCGGCGATCTGAGCTGCTTTGCGCCCTACGGCACGACAACCTCGGCCTGCGAGGTTCCGGTTCGGCAGCTCGCCGAAGCCTGGTACGCCGCGCTGTCGGGTTCATGAGTCCGTGCGGAGGCGGAACGGTCGGGGCGGCCCCGCCGTGCCCTCTCAGCGCCATCGAGACGAAGGGAGCGCTCATGTCCGAGATGCCCGAGAATCGGGACGTGCAACTCGTCATCCACAGCGCGGCGCTTTTCAGCGGGGTGACGAAGGGGTTCGGGCTCATCTTCACGCAGGACCGGGTCATCGGCTCCAAGGACTACACGGAGGAGCACTTCATCGAAGCCGCCCCGCTGAGCAACGGCGGCGAGAAGAAGGTGGAGCGGCTCTTGAAGCACAGGCAGTTCGAGGTGCTCTACTCGGATCTGCAATCGGTCGAGGTGAAGTCTCCCGGGAAGTTCAAGCCCGGAGCGTTCGTCTTCCACGCCACCTCGGGCGACGAGAGAGTGAAGATCGGCGGCACGTTCGGGTCGCGCATCACCGGCACGAAGGACATCGGCGAGCTCGTCTCCGACGCGCTGGAGAGGTTCGCACCCGGCAAGGTGACGCGCTGACATCTCGGGCGCCCGCCCCCGTCGGCTGACCGGCGTCGACGGGGCGATCGGCCTGCACCGGGTCACCTCGTCCCGTGGCGTTCGGCACGCACCGGGGGGCGCGCCGACAGAGTCCGCCGTCCACCGTTGAACGACCACGCCGACGTCCGGCCTTCGGGGGTGCGGGCGCTCCGGCGTTCCGGAGGAGGCCCCGCCCACTCATCTCACCGTGATCGAGTACTCCGCGCTCCCCGTCTGGCCACCGACATTCGTCCCGTAGCACCAGACGGAGAGGGTGAAGGTGGCCGTTCCCGATGCCGTGGCCGTGCCGAAGATGCGACCCGCGGCATCCTCGCCCCGGATGCGCTCGATCGACAGGCCGGCGGGCAGTGCTCCGTCCGCGATCGAGAATCCGCCGACAGGCGTGGCGTTCCCGGAGATGTCGATCCTTGCGTCGTAGGGGACGCCAACGTGCGCATCAGGCAGCGTCGATGGGTCGAATCGCAGCGGCACGGGCGCCGGAGTGCAGGCAGCGACGAAGAGGAGCAGCAGCCCAGACATCGTGCGCAGGAGACGGCGCCTGTTCACGGGTTATGCCTCGAACGTCGTGGCACGTATCGCGATCCTGCTTATCCGGTCGACTCCGAGCCCGGCGGAGGCATACTGTACACGCACTCGGATAGGAGGTGCGTGTACATGTCCGCCAAGAAGCCGCTCATCACCCGCTCTGACGACCGCGCGTGGGGGGCAGCGGTGTTCGCGGGGACCCGGGTCCCGGTCGACACCCTGTTCGAGTACCTCGAGACTGGCGAGACGCTCGAGGAGTTCCTGCGCCAGTTCCCGACCGTGACCCGCGAGCAGGCGATCGCGGTCCTCGAGATGTCCCGCCAGCTCACGCGCAAGGAAGCGGCTCCCGCGTGAAGGTTCTGCTGGACGAGATGCTGCCCGCGGACGTGGCCGGACTGCTGCCGGACCACGAGGCGCTGAGCGTACAGCGGGCGGGCTACAAGGGCCTCAAGAACGGCGAGTTGCTGCGTCGCGCGGCGGCCGACGGGTACGGCGTGCTCTGACCGCCGATCGCAACCTGCCGGCGCAGCAGAACATCTCGGCTGTGGGCATCGCTCTCGTGCTTGTCCGCGGCAGCAAGACCTCCGAGGTCGCGGTGCAGGCCAGGGTCGCGTCGATGGTCGGCAGCGGGCGGGTCACGCACGAGACGCGATTCCTGGGTGGGATCAGCCGACGCGATCGTCGCCAAGGTCGTCCGCAAACCACGAGCGAGCGGTGGGCCGGGGCCTAGCCGGCGACCCGGAGCCCGCAGGCCCTGAAGTACTCGAGGGTGCGCGCGGCGATCGGGAGCGGCGCGTCGAAGTCGCAGGGGTACATGTCCTGCTCCACGACGCAGTGCAGCTCGCGGCCGAGGCCCGCGAGGGCGGCCAGCAGCGGCGGCATGTCCGGGTCGCCGAGCGGCGGCTCGACCATGGCGCCCAGGCGGACCGCGGGGGCGAAGCCGAGCCCCTCCGCGCGCACCCGGGCGAGGACCGCGGGGGCGACCTGCTTGAGGTGCACGTAGCGCACGCGGTCGGGGTAGTCGGCGACGATCCGCAGGCTGTCCGCGCCGCAGTAGGCGGCGTGCCCGGTGTCGAGGCACAGCCCGACGGCGTCCGGGTCGGTGCCCTCGAGGAGGCGCTCGAGCTGCGCCCGGGTGCCCACGTGGCTGTCGGCGTGGCTGTGGAACGCGAGCACCGCGCCGTGCCGGTCGGCGACGTACCTGCCGAGCTCGCTCATGCCGCGGGCGAGGGCGTCCCACTCCCCGCCGGACAGCGTCGGGCTGGCCACGACGCGGCCGTCCGCGTCGGTGTAGCCCTCGGGCAGGACCACCAGGTGCCGGGCGCCGGCGGGGCCGATGACCGCCATCACGGCGTCGCAGGCGGCCCTCGCGTCCCCGAGGGCGGCCCTGCCGCGGTGGAGCCGGGCCGCGACGGTGCCGCCGGTGAGCGCCAGGCCGCGCCGGGCGCACTCCTCGCGCACGACCCCCGGGTCGGCGGGCAGGTAGCCGAGGGGGCCGAGCTCGCTGCGCCGGTAGCCCGCGGCCGCCGCCTCGTCGAGGTAGCGCCGCCAGGGCGTCTGGAGCGGGTCGCCCGAGGGGTGCCACACGCCCCAGCTGTCGGGCGCGGTGCCGAGCAGGAGGCCGGGGTAGGACGGGTCGTCGGGCATCGGGCGGCTCCTGTGCTCGCTGCGGCCCCTCAGCCGCCCAGCAGCCGGCGGGCGAGGCCGACCGCGGCCGCCGCGTCGGGGGCCCGGCGGAGCTTCATGATGCATCCCCGCCCCGTGCTCGAACGCCTGGGTCGGCCTGCGTCGGACAGCGGCTAGACTCAGGGCTCCGGGCGTGGACGACGAGCGTCGGGCAGGTACACTTGGGCTAGAACGTTCTAGGACACGCTAGCCGCTCCGCTCCTCGGTGTCAATCCCCGGCAGCTGAGCGTGCCGTTGCCGCTGGGGAGCGAACATGACCGGCCAGGCCCAGGACGTCAGGAGGCGGGTCACCATCAAGGACGTGGCCCGGGCGGCGGGCGTCTCCCCCGGCCTCGTCTCGATCGTGTTCAACAACGTTCCCGGTGCCAGTGCGGAGAGCCGCAAGCGCGTCCGCCAGGCTGCCCGGGAACTCGGCTACCAGCCGGACGCCCGCGCCAGCCTCCTCCGCCGGCGGCACGCCAAGCTGCTCGGGGTGTCGTTCTTCGTCCAGTCGGCGTTCCACGGCGACCTGCTGCCCGGGATCTACGCGGCAGCGGAGCGGGCCAGCTACGAGGTGACGCTGAGCGGCTGGACTGCCGATCGACCGGAGGAGCGCTCCATCCGGACGCTGCTGGGGCTCCGCTGCGATGCGGTGATCCTGCTGGGGCCAGAAGTGCCCGAGGACGTCCTGGGCGACGTCGCGCAGGACGTGCCGGTGGTGGTGGTCGGGCGACGGCTGGCGGCCCCGGTCGGTGACAGCATCCACACCGATGACGGCCTCGGCATGCGCCTCGCCGTCGAGCACCTCGCCTCGCTCGGGCACCGCGACATCGCCCATGTGGACGGTGGCGCGAACAACGTCAAGGGCGACGACCGGGTCGCCGGCTACCGGGCTGCGATGGAGGCCCTCGGCCTCGCCGACCGCATCCGCATCATCCCCGGCGGACAGACGGTGGAGGCCGGGTCGGCCGCGGCCGGGCGCCTGCTGGCGGACCGCGGGCCCGAGACCGCGGTGGTCGCGTTCGACGACGACCTCGCGTGGGGCATGATCGCCACCCTCCAGGCCACCGGCCTCAGCGTGCCTGGCGACCTGTCCGTCGTCGGCTACGACGGCAGCCGACTCTCGCGGATGGTGCCGCTCTCCCGCATGACCACGATCCGCCAGGATGCCGATGCGATGGCGGCCCTCGCCGTCGAGCGCGCCGTGCGGCGCGTGGAGGACCCGGCGATCGAGGTCGACGAGATCGTCATGCCGCCGTCGCTCACGCTGGGCAGCAGCTCCTCCGCGCTGGGGGCCCGAGGCCCGGCCGCCGGCCACGACGGGGGCTCGCGGCGCCGACGCCGCTGATCGGGCGCCCGGCGCGGCTACAGCGCGGCCACGGCTGCGACGGGATCCCGCCGGGCGGAGCGTCCGACCGGAGCGCCCCGAGGCGCCCCGCCGCGGCCACGGGGTCGCGCCGGCTAGGCCGAACTTCCAGCGCCGTTTCTGGCTGATCCGCCCGGTTTCGTGTTCAGGCTGGGCGGAATCTGGTCGCCGAGCCTGCGTGGATGTAGCCAGAGTGATCCTTGACATCTGGCGGACATGTGCGATGATTCGTGCATGTCGAAGCGAGCAACTGGCGCGATGCATGTGGCCAGAGTGCGGCGTGTCCACGGCGACAAGGAATACGTCTCGGTCCTGCTCCGCCAGTCGTATCGGGAAGGCTCGTCGGTCAAGCACCGGACGCTGGCGTCCCTGACCGCGCTGCCCGAGGCGACCATCGACGCGATCGAACGCTCGCTGCGGGGCGAGCGCCTGGTGCCGGCGGACGAGGCGTTCCGGATCACCCGCACCCGGCCCCACGGCCACGTCGCCGCGGTCCTCGGGATGGTCCGCTCGCTCGGCCTGCCGGGCATCGTCGACCGGCGCCCGTCGCGGATGCGCGACCTCGCGATCGCGCTCGTGGCCGGCCGCCTCGTCGAGCCGGCGTCGAAACTCGCCACCGCGACCCTGCTCGGGACGACAACACTCGGGACCGCCTGCGGCGTCGAGGGTGCCGACGAGAACGAGCTGTACGCCGCGATGGACTGGCTCCTGGCGCGCCAGGCCCGGGTCGAGCGCGTGCTTGCGGCCCGCCACCTGCAGGCGAGCTCCCTCGTGCTCTATGACCTCACCAGCACGTACCTGGAAGGCAACCACTGCTCCCTCGCGCGGCATGGCCACTCCCGGGACCACCGGCCTGACCGGCCGCAGGTCGAGTTCGGCCTGCTCACCGATGCGCGAGGCTGCCCGGTCGCGGTCGAGGCGTTCCCCGGCAACACGGCTGATCCGGCGACCGTCGAGGCTCAGATCGAGAAGTTGCGAACGCGCTTCGATCTCGCCGAGGTCGTCCTCGTCGGCGACCGGGGGATGCTCACCAGTGCGCGCATCGAGCGCCTCCGGGAGATCGGCGGGATCGGCTGGGTGAGCTGCCTGCGGGCACCCGCGATCCGGGGGCTCGTCGAGGCGGGCGACCTCCAGCTCGGGCTCTTCGACGAGCGCAACCTGGCCGAGATCAGCAGCCCGGCGTACCCGGGCGAGCGCCTCGTCGTGTGTCGCAACCCCGTCCTCGCGGCCGAGCGGACGCGCAAACGCGAGGCGCTCCTGGTCGCCACTGAAGCTGCCCTCGCCACGATCGCGGCAGCGGTGGAGCAGGGCAGGCTCAAGTCGGCCGCCGCCATCGGCCTGCGGGCGGGACGGGTCGTGAACGCGAAGAAGGCGGCCAAGCACTTCGAGCTCACCATCGCCGACGGGACGTTCGCGTATCACCGGCGGACGGACGCGATCGCCGCCGAGGCAGCCCTCGACGGCCTGTACGTCGTGCGCACGAGCGTGTCCACCGAGCGGCTCGACGCGCCGGCGGTGGTCGAGACGTACAAGCGCCTCTCGGCGGTCGAGCGCGACTTCCGGGCCCTCAAGGGCGACGACCTCGCCGTCCGCCCGATCTTCCACTGGAAGGCGGACCGGGTGCGGGCGCACCTCTTCCTGTGCTTCCTGGCGGCCTATGTGCGCTGGCATCTCGAGGCCGCCTGGGCACCCTTGCTCTTCCGCGACGAGCACCCGCCCATCCGGACCGACCCGGTCGCGCCGCCCAAGCGTTCGGAGAGCGCGCTCGCCAAGGAGGCCGACCACGTGACGCCCGACGGCCTCCGGGTCGGCAGCTTCCCGACCCTCATGGCGGAGCTCGCCACCCTGGCCCGCAACCGGGTCGTGCCGGCAGGGCTGGGGGAGGAAGCGGCCTTCGACAAGCTGACGGAGCCCACGCCGCTCCAGATCCGGGCCTTCGAGCTGATCGGCGTCAGTCCGGCGAGCGTGTAGACAGAGCCCTGCAGCCGGTTCAACCGGATTCGTGCTCGAATGTGCCTGTCGGCGGCTGGAAGTTCGG
>JAKAMV010000848.1 GCA_021812735.1 Chloroflexota bacterium
CCTCGTCCACGGTCTGCCCGAGCTCGGGCATCGTGATCGCCTCAGCCATGGGTGCTCACCTCGGTGTGGTCAGGGTCAGGCTCTGCCGGATCGCGCGCTCAAGCGCATCTCGGCTCGGCAGCACCGCAGCCTCGAGCCACGGCGCGAACGGCATGGGGACGTCTTTCGAGGCGACCCGCGCAACGGGTGCGCGGAGGTCGCCGAAGCAGGCCTCCGATACCCGGGCGGCCACCTCGGCGCCCCAGCCACCGGTCAGGTTCGCCTCGTGGGCGATCACCAGTCGACCGGTCCGGCGGACGCTCTCGAACACCGCGTCCCACGGGAACGGGGCGAGCCAGACCGGATCGATCACCTCGACCTCGATCCCCTCGGCCGCCAGGTCCTGCGCCACTCCGAGCGCCGTGTAGAGCTGCGTGAAGGTGGCCAGCACGGTGAGGTCGCGTCCGGGTCGCCGGCACCGCGCCTGGCCGACCTCAGTCACGTAGTCCCCCTCGGGGACGTACGCGACCGTGTTGATCGAGCCCGCCTCCTTGCGCTTGGCGCCATACAGGAGTTTGTGCTCGAAAACCAGGACCGGGTCGGGGTCGCGAAGGGCGGCCTTGATTCCGCCCTTCGCCGTGTACGGGTCGGATATGCAGAGCACCTTGATCCCGGGCACGTGCATGAAGAAGCTCTCGGGACACTGGGCGTGCTGCGCGCCTCGCTGGGTAGCGCCCACCGGGCAGCGAAGCACCATCGGGATCGACAGGCGCCCGCCCGACATGTACCGGAGCTTGGCGGCCTCGTTCACCAGTTCGTCCATCGCCTCGAAGACGAAGTCCGCGTACTGGAGGTCGGGCAGCGTCCGCAGGCCGGCGATCGCGCCGCCGATCGACGCCCCGACCAGGACCTTCTCGCTGATCGGCGTGTCGATCACCCGGTCGCGGCCGAACTCCTCGGCCAGGCCGAGGTACACGCCGAACGCCCCCCCGAACCCGCCCGGGACGCCGACATCCTCGCCCAGGAGCACGAGGCCGGGATCGCTCGCGAGCTCCTCGCGAATGCCCTCGCGGAGCGCCTGGGCGATGGTGAGCGTCCTCTCTGCGGGACCCTCTGCGAGGGGGCCGCCGACCGGGCGGGAGACCGGAGGGGCGGCGTACACGGCTGCCGGATCGATGGCCGTGGCCGGGTCGCCCTTGGGGGCCTCCTGGGCGAAGGCGACGGCCTCCGCGATGGCCGCTTTGGCGCGGGCCTTGGCTGCGGCCACCGCCTCCTCTGGCACGCCGCGGCCGATCAGGGCCGCGGCGTAGGTGTCGATGGGGTCGCGCGCCTTCCAGGCGGCCTCCTCGTCCTTGGACCGGTAGCCGCGGGCGTCGCCCCGGCTGTGGCCGACGTAGCGGTACGTCATCGCCTCGATGAGCGACGGCCCCTCGCCTGCCCGAGCGCGGGCCACCGCGCGCTCGGCGGCTGCCCGGACGGTCAGCACGTCCATGCCGTCAACACGCTCGCCTGGGATCCCGTAGGCGCCCGCGCGCGAGGCGATGTTGGTGTTCCGGCTGATCTCGTCGAACGGCGTCGACGCGCCGTACTGGTTGTTCTCGCACACGAACACAACCGGCAGGTCCAGCGCGGCGGCGAAGTTGAGCCCCTCGTGGAAGGCGCCCTCGTTCGAGGCGCCGTCGCCGAAGAAGCAGACCACCACCCGCCCGGGCTCGAGACGCTTGGCGGCCAGCGCGAGGCCGGGGGCGATGGTGATGCCGCCGCCAACGATCGCGATCGAGGGCAGGATGCCGAGCGACGTGTCGCCCAGGTGCATCGAGCCGCCGCGGCCGAGCAGGGCGCCTGGCTCCTTGCCGTAGATCTCGGCCATCGCGACGTCCGGCCGCATGCCCTTGGCGAGCGCGTGGCCGTGGGGCCGGTGCGTGGAGGTGATCCAGTCGTCGGTCCGCAGGATGCTGCACACGCCGACCGCAACGGCTTCCTGGCCCTGGGACTGGTGGAGCGTGCCCGGGATCTCGTTCTTGAGGTACCGCAGGTAGGCGGCCTGCTCGAACTCTCGGATCAGCGTCATCTGCTCGAGCAGCCCGACCTGCTGCTCGCGGCTGAGGCTTGCGAGCAGTTCGCCGCTGGGCTCAGAGGGAGCCAACGGCTTTCGGATCGCGGTCATGCCGCAGCCCGTCCGCTCGAGCCGAACACCTGCATCAGGCGACGGACCTCGGCCGTGACGGCTCTGGCCGCCCGGCCGTTCAGGTCGTCCGGGCGGCGTGAGCCGTGGAGGAGGTTGGCGTCCGAGCCGCCGGCCCGGACAGCCGCATCTAGTGCCGCGCCGTAGATCCGCTTGAGGCGCGTGCCCACGTTGACCTTTGCGATCCCCGCCTCGATCGCGGCCTGCACCTGGTCAACCGGCGTCCCTGAGCCACCGTGTAGCACCAGCGGCACAGGGACGGCGGCGCCGATATCGCGAATACGCTGCGTGTTGATGATGGGGACGTGATCGTCATGGACGAAGTGAACGTTGCCGACGGCAACCGCCAAGCAGTCGACCCCCGTGGCGCCGACGAACTCGACGGCTTCGTCCACGCCGGTCATGCGGCCGATCGAGTCGTCGAGCGCGCCCCCGCGCATCTCCGACAGCGCGCCGACCTCGCCCTCGACGGCGACGCCGAGCCCGTGCGCGGCGTTCACGAGCGCCTTGGTGTCGGCCACCAGACGCTCCCAGGGCCAGCCCTGCGTGTGCATCATCACCGCGTTGTAGCCTGCGCGAAGCCCGGCCGCGGCCTCCTCGAGACTGTCGGCCTCGTTGAACAGGATGGCGGTCGGAAGCTTCGTGCGCCGGGCGAGCGCCTCGCAGGCGGCCCCGTACACCTCGATCCCGTGCGAGCGCAGCCACTCATGGCTGGCGGACAGGCCGCCGATCCCGAGGATCAGCGGCGACTGCTCTGCCTCGCCCGCCGCGAGAACCGCCTCGAGGCTGTAGAGGTCCCACGCCTCGAAGTAACCGACGGCGTAGCGTCCCTTCTCGGCGCGTTCGAGCAGTTCGGGCAGGGCAACGAGAGTCATGCTGGCACCTCGACGTGCAGGGGTTCCGGCACAACGCCGGGCTCGGGTGATCGGGAGTTCTCGAGCGCACGCGGCCGGAGCAGCGGCACCCAGGCATAGAAGCCGGCGAGTTCCGCCTCGACGCGGGCCTCGTCCCAGCCGTCCACCTGGGCGCACACCTGGGCGACGGCGGGCGCCACCGACATGCCGGCGTCATCGCGGCGCGTCAGCAGCAGGCGACGAGCCATCACGTCCACGAGGGTCCGCGCGTACTCCTCGCGGAGGGCGACAGCGACCTCGGCGGCGAGGACGTCGCCCGTCCCGGGGATCACGCCCCCCAGCGACGCGTCCGCAGTGGCCACCTCCACGACCCGCTCAGCCCGGACGCCGTAGAGCTTGAGTAGGCGGGCCGAGACCGCCGGGGCGACGTCGGGGCGGGCGCCGAATGCCTTGGCGAAGGCCGTCCAGTTGCCGGTGCGGCCGCCGGGCAGCGGCAGGCGCTCGACCGCGGATTTCGGGTACGACGCCTTCGCGCCGGGGCGCTTGGCGAGGTACTTGAGGACCTTGTCGACCGCCAGCCTGCCGAGCGCAGCGTGCGTGGTGAGCTTGCCGCCCGTGACGGCGAACAGGCCGGGTGCGCCCGTGATGGGCACGACGTGGTGGTCGCGGCTCACCTCGGCCTCGGACTTCGCCTTGGGGTCGAATGGCAGCGGCCGGATGCCGGCATAGCTGTGGAGGACATCCTCGGGGCGGAGGTGCGCCGCCGGGATCAACTGGTTCACCTCAGT
>JAKAMV010000111.1 GCA_021812735.1 Chloroflexota bacterium
GCTCCTCGTAGGTCATGAAGCGACCGGCGAGGAGCTCCTCAACGATGCCGGGGACGTGCTGCTCCGCCGCGGCCGCCCTGACCGCCTCGAGCTCCATCACCGCCGCCCCCGGCCGCACGAGCGTCGGTGGCGTGCCCTCCGGGGCTCCCTTCGCCACTTTCCACTTCGCCTGCGGACGCTTCTTGAGGCCATACATCAGACCGGCCGTCGGATCGGTGATCGTGAAACCCTCCTCCGTCATTCGGCTCCACAGCTCCCGATCGGCGAGCGAGAGGTCGTCGTAGCGGATGCCGCGGGTGAACGTCCCAGGAGCGAACCCCGCCGAGTCGATCCGGCGCATCGCGGACGAGAGGAGGGCGTCGGCGGTCTTCTGTGCCTCGGCGAGGAGGGAGTCCCCGATGCCGTACTCCCGCGCTACCCCGTTCTCGATGTCGCGCAGGGCCTCGAGGACACTCTCGATCGTGTGCGGCCTCGCCTTCGGCGTGGCCCACAGGATCGTCCCGAGGGTCGCCGCCCCCCGCGCGTACTTCGGATCGGCCATGATCGACTCGTCCACGCGCATCGTGACCTTGCCTCCCCGTCGCACGAGCTCGCGGCCGTAGACGTAGGACTTCCGCGTGGGGCGCGGGGCGCTGCGGGCGCGGTTCGCCATGTCCTCCGGCACGTTCGTCGCGGGCGGCGTGGGCTCCCGCCGCTTCGCGCGCTGCGTGGCGGCCTTCGTGAGAGCGGCCTCGTCCCCGGCGTCGATGAACGAGTCGAGCTCGCCAGCGATGGGGCGGGCCATGTTCGGGCCGGTCTCGGCGGTGAGGATCTCGTTCATGTCCTCCTTCGTGAGATGCGACCAGGTGATCGGCCCGGGCTGCGGGTACATGAGGCCCTCGCCTACGTGCACCTCGATGATCGGGCGCTCGAGCCGGCCTGAGCGCCGCAGGAGCGCCGCGGCGGCGGAAGCGAGGGTGTGGTCGCTGTCGAGGAGGGACTGGAGGCGGATGACGGCCTGCTCGTCGGGGGTCGCCGTCCACTCCTTCGCGATCTGCTCGAGGTCCCGCACGTTCCGCGGGTGCACGTCGACGCGCCACAGCGGATCGTCGACGGCCCACGCCTCGGACGTGCCCATGACCGCGAGGTCGTAGTCGCGGTTCGGGTCGAACCCCCACCGCCGCATGATCGCCGCCTTCTCGGCGGCTGACACGTTCGGGTTTCGGAAGGCCGAGAGGTCGGCCTCCACGAGAGGATCGAGGCGCGGGACGTTGGCGCCGGTCGCCGCGTCGAAGTCGGGGACACCGGTGGCCTCGAGGCGGCGTTCGAACAGGCGCGCGACGCGGACCGGGAGATCCACGTTCATGTCGGCGGCCTGGCGCGCCCCCGCGATCGTCGCGAAGTCGCCCCCGAGGAGTGCCTGCCGGCGGTCGAGGAGGTAGGTGACCCGGTGCAGGAAGTCGTCGTAGCTCATCCCGGCCGCGTCGGCGAGGTCGGTGAGGGTGGACGCCTTCCTCGCCATGTAGGAGCGGACCTGGGTGGTCGCGGCGGGCCCGATGATGCTCCGCAGCTTCCGCATGTCCTGCGGCGTCGCGCCGCGTCGGAGGAGCTGACTCGCCAGCCGCATGACCATCGGCTGGTCCATGTCATCCGCGAGCGCGATCCCGAGGTCGTGCTCGATCCGGGCGAGGTTCCCGGCGCTCAACCGAGGGGCATCGAACCCGACGTAGCGGCCGTAGTCGTCGAACGCCTCGGCGAGGCTCCGGCCAGACTCCCGGTTGAGAGCCCGCAGCTCGGACTCGACATCCTCGAGCTCGTCGATGATCTCCCGCGCCCGAGCCTGCGCCTCGGCGCGCGTCCCGTAGCCGTCGAGGATCTCGCCGATCCTCGCTTCCCTCTGCGCCCCCACCGCCTCGCGGGCGGCGGTCGTGCCGGCCGGATCGAGCGCGTAGTCGGAGAGCGCGAGGAGGCGCTCGAGCTCCCCCTGCTTCGCGGCGGCGAGGTCCGCGTTGCCGACGGCTCGGGCGTCCGCGAGCTCGCCCTGGAGCCTCCGCGCCATCTCGTTGACCTTCGCGACCCGCTCCCCTGCCGCGTACAGCGGCGACAGCGTGTCATCAAGGCTCTCGGCCGCCGCCCGGCGGACCTCCTCGGCGGACATGCGGCTGATGTCGTCACGCGACTTCCCGGCGACCGCGTAGAGGTAGTCCATGACCCGCGAGAGCTGGCGGGCCGTCACCGGCTTCGCCGCGTCGGTCAGGATCACCTTGACGGTCGGCACGTCGAGGCCCACCACATCGGCGATCCGCGAGATGGGGGCGTCGGCCGGGAGGTACTTCACGGCCGACGCCACGTCCCGCTTGCCGAGCCCGCGGGCGGTCCAGTAGCGATCATCCGTGCGGTCGAGCGCCTTCTCGAAGTCGGCCCGCGTCCACGTCCCGTCGCCCAGGATGCGGCCCTCCGCCTCGCGAACCTCCGAGCGCACCTCGCGCATCGCCTGGCGCAGACCGGGCAGCCGGGCGAGCTTGTCCGCGACGTAGGCGTTCGGGATGAAACTGGTCGCCTCGGCGAACTTCGCGGCCAACTCGTCGCGGACCGCCTTCGTCACGTCGGGCGTGACGTGCTCGACCATGCCGGGCACGGCGTCGAGCCCCGTGCGGAGCTCGTAGGTCAGGCGCTTGACCCGGTGGTACTCGATCGCGATGAGGCCGGCGGCATCCCCGTCGAACGGGACGCCGGTGTCGGCCATGCGGTGGTTCCACGACTCGTTCCGCCAGCGCCGCGCGAGTGCCTTCGGGTCCTCGCGGATGAGTCGGCCGATCTCGTCGACGTGATCCTTCACGAACAGCTCGGTACGGTCGATCCCGTGCTTCATGACCGCGTACTTCGCGATCCCTTCCGGCGGCAGCCTCTCCATCACGAGGTCGATGGCGGTCTGCACCACCTCATCCGACATCATGCCGCGGTCGAGCGGACCGGCGATCGGGTGGCCGGCGGCGTCCGTGATCGGCCGAACGTAGTACTTCTCGACGAACGCGCGCCCCCGCGCGAGGTCATTCGGGTCATACATGTAGGCGAGGCGATCCATCACCACGTCTTCCCACGTCGTGAGGGCGCCCCGCACGAGCGGGATCTTGCGGCCGACGACCCGAGCGCCGGCGACGATCGGAGCCCGCGCGGCGACGATGGCCGCCGAGGTCGCCACGCGGGCTCCCTGTGGGATCACCTTGCGCAGGAACGAGAGACCCTCGAGGCCGGTGAACATCAGGCTCCCGACGAAACACGTCGCCGGGTCGTCCGAGAGGGGCCGCGTCCAGAGCGTCCGGTTCGTGAACTCGTAGGCCGCCTCGGCGCCGGCATACTTCTCGACCGCCTCGATGACCTTGGTCGTGGCGTAGATGCCGGTCCCGGCGGCGATGAGAGCGCCCCCCGCCCGCATCCCGATCCGTGCCTGCCCCGCGGCCGCCGTGCCGACCGAGAGCACCCTGGCGGCGGCCCCGGCGGCGGCCCCACCACCGGCCGCGACGCCTCCCACGAGCAACCTCGTCCCCGTGAAGGCCGCCTTGCCGGCGAGAAAGTCCAGACCGAGCCCGGCCATCGGCCCGATGAAGTTGGCCGCCTGCGCCCCGAGGTCGTCGCCGTAGGCGAACTGGCGGGCCTGGCCGGCCTTCTCGAGCGCGTCGAACACGCTCACCTTCGGGTCGCCCACGATGGACTGCTTCACGTCGCCCGGCAGGTCCACCGCGTCGTAGAGCACCGCCCGGATCGCCTGCTCCGACATCCCCTGCAAGCGGAGTTGTCGCACCTGCGTCGTCAGCCGGAAGCCGTCCGGGCCAGAGACGGTACCGACCACCTGATCGACCGAGAGGGACGGCTCCGCGAGCGAACGGGCGAAGTCGGCCCGGTTGATGAGGTACGAGTCGCGGAACGAGTTGCCCGCCCCATCGAGCACGGCAGCGGCCACCCCGGCTGCCGACCGGGCGACGCCCGCAACCTGATCCCCCGCTGCGGCCCACACGTCCTTCATCTGGTCGCCGACCTTCGACATCCCCAGCGCATCGGCGAGCGCCTCGGTCACGAGACCGCCGAAGGCCGACCCGAGCACGAACGGGCGCTCCGCGAGGAACATGGTCACGTTGCCGAGGTTGATCTCCTGCCCGCTGATCACGTCGCCCCACGCCGCCCCGAGGCTCCCGAGGAGATCGCCGCGCGTGTCCTGCTGACCGGATGGCGAGCCCCCGGGGACGGCTGGCAGCGGCAGAACGCCGACAGGGGTAGGCGGCTGCGACGAGTACGGGACCTTGATGTTGAAGCGCTGCGGCAGGGCGGCGGGCGTCACCGGGGTCGTCACGCCGACCGAGCCGGCGATCCTCGCGGGGAGGCGCAGGGAGGGCCGGTTCACGGCGTTGTACGCGCGGCCGAACTCCGAGGTGAACGTGCTCTTGGGCGCCTTGTAGACCGGCGGCTTGTAGCCGGGGGTCGCGTACAGCGGGCCCTTCGCGAGCTTCGACAGGAGGGCGCCCATCGGTCAGCTCGCGATCACGTTGTTCCTGACGCCGGCGGTCTGCCCCCTGCGGACGACGGGCTTGGGCTTCGCCAGGGTCGCCTTCTTGACCGTCGCGCCGCTCGCGTTCCTGACCGTCGCGAGCTGCGGCGGCTTCGCGGCGGGTGCGGCCGGGATCGGCGACGGATACAGCGCCGGGCTCGGGAGTGCGAACGGCCGGATGGCGGCCGGGGCACGGTAGATCTTCGGGAGGGCCACCGGGGCCTCCTGGCGCACCCCGGCATTCCCGGTGCTGTCCCGGAGCTCGGCCGCCAGGACCGCGTTGCGCTGCATGAGGTCGCCCGCCGTTGGCCGCGGGGCCACGACCGGCGGCTCGCGCCGAGCCGCCCCGAGCTCCGCCCGGGTGTCGAAGGCGCGCTTGGTGACCGGCTCCTCTGCGAACCGGGCAGTGCGCAGCCGCTCCCGCGCAGCGGCCTGCGCGGCCTGCGCCCGCTGAACGTCCCCCTCGGCCACCAGCCGCGCGGCGGAGCCCGCCGCGTCGCTGTTGTCCCAGGCTGCGGCCTGGGCGGGACCCTGCGGGCGGGTCAGCTTGCGCGCGTACGTGGACTCCATCCAGTCGTCGAGGTGCGCCGGCAGGCTGTTCTGGCGGTACCACTGCTCCGCGGTCGGGGTCATGTTGACCTCGCCCGTCGTGGGGTCGGCGGTGATCGTCGTGACCGTGTGCCACACGCCGCCGTAGACGCCGCCGGAGCCGGCGACCACCTGACCGTCCGGCGTGACGAACTGGCCCATCGCCTCGCCGCCGGTGTTGTAGCCCCCGGTGTTCCACACGCTCACGTACCGCCCGAGCGGGGCCGACCAGACGCGGATCGGGGTCTGCGTGTTCTGCCCGCGCCACGCCAGCGCGCCCGCGGCGGACTGGTTGTACGCCTCGGTGGGAGTCACGTTCCCCGCTGCGTCGGCGGCGAAGATGGCCGTTCCCGCCGGGTCGACGAGCAACGCTGACCCGTCGGCGTTGCGCTTCACCCTCAACGGGATGTTCCACCCGAGCATCGGCAGGTCACCGGCCTCGGGACGGATCCACGTCTTGCCGTCGAGCGTGAAGGCGCGCACGGGTGTCCCGTCGGCACCCCTGAACCGAATCATCGTGACCGACCCCGTGCGCGCGACGGCCGAGGTCGGCAGCGTGAAGGACCCGGCGGAGAAGCGCCCGGTGTCATCGGTCGTGTCGATACGCAGGAGCGGGGCCGGGGAGTCTACGTCCTTCGGATCGTGCGATCCGGGCGTCGCCACCCGGGGCGTCGTGATCTTCGCGTAGCTGTGAACCACCTGGTCGCCGAAGGTCGTCGAGATCGCGAGCCACCCCTGCCCGGCGAGGAACGGCACCTGGTCGGGCGGCAGGCCGAGATCCTCCACGTCGTCGTCGTGGATGAGGCCCCAGCCCGGCAGGCCGTCCTTCCCGTCCCCTCCCGCGTTGACCGTGTGGAACCAGCCGGGCAGGAGGACCGCGTTCGTGACCGCGAACCGACCCGCGCGCGCCGCCTCCGCGAACGACGGGTCGCCATCGACCGACGTGATGGTTCCGGTATGGCGCTGGCCGTTCGCGTCGGTCCACTCGATCGTCGTGGAGGCCGGGTTGTAGGCGGTGAGAGGCGCGAACTCGAGAAGGTCGTCGCGCTGCGCCTCGAGGCCCGACCGCGCCTCCTCGCTCGCGTAGGGCGAGTACAGGTCGTTGAGCGCGTAGTCGGTGAGGGCGTCGATCCGGAGAGCTTCGGCGAGCGCGTTCGGGAGGTCGTTGCCCGCGATCGCCACGTCGATCGCGGCGCGGTTCGCCTTCGCGTCCTCGGTGACCGCCCGCAGCCCCACCGTCACGTCGATGGAGATCGCCCGCGCGGCCGCCTCGCGCGCCTCCTGGCGCTTCGACAGGTAGGCCGTGGACTTCCCGGTCAGGCGGGCGTTCTCGCTCTGCTGCATGAGGAACGTGCTCTTGATCCGCCAGAGCTCGGCGAGGGATGCGTCGTCGACCTTGTAGTAGCGGGTGCCGAGGACCCAGCCGCCGGTCCACTCGCCGGTGTACGGGTCGAGCTCCTTCGTCCGCGTGTTCGGATCGCGGGGGTCGGAGTAGAGCCACCACGCCTGGCCGCGCTCGAGCGCCCCGGTGAGGGAGTCGATGTTCATGGTGAGGGCCTTGCCGGCGTTGTTCGTAATCCGGGACTTCACGCCCGGCGCGCCGAGGGCGGCCATCGTCTGCCCGAGGTCGGTGAGTGCCACGGTGAGGGACTGCCGCGGCGCGGGGACGACCTTGCCGTGCATCTTCGGGACCGGGACTCCCGGGACGCCCGTGACGGGGGCGGTGCCCGTGCCGCCCGCCCCGATCCCCTTCGACGACGCGGCTCCGCCCCCGCCGGAGCTCGACCCGCCGGCCTTCCGCCACGACTCGATCGCGTTCTGCGTGTCGCGCCAGAGCTTGCTGCCCGGGTTCAGGGTCGCCTGGTACGTCCGCAGGAAGGCCACCATGTCCGACGCCGGGCGCCTCCCGTGCTCCACGTCGTAGCGGAGCTTGTCCTCGGCGAGCGAGAACATCCCGTCCTGGTACGCCTTCTCGAACCGCGCACGGTCGGGATCGGTCGCGGTCATGCCGTCGAGGCGGCGCTTGAGATAGAGGAGGTAGCTGGCGTCCGACTTGTGGCCGAGCTCGTACTCACGGAAGAACGCGGCATCGGCGGCGGCCATGTGGTTCGCCGCTATCTGCGCCGTCACGTCCTCCACCTGGCGGTTCCAGTCGTCCCACTTCGGGCTCACGGTCGAGTAGCTGTCCCGGCGGCTCGTGATGTACGCCAGGTACTGCTCGTCGGTGATGCGGCCCCTCTGCACGTCCTGGCGCTTCTCGGCGTCCTTCTCGGAGGCGAGCCGGTCGGTCAGGTCCGCGAGGGTCGAGCGCCAGTTGTCGGCGTCGGGTGCGTCCGGAGGGATCGTTCGGACCATCCGGGCGGCGTAGGCGACGAGCTGCTCCGTGCTGAGATGGCCGTCGTTGTACGCGCTGACCACCCGTGAGTAGTCACGGCTGCGACGGTCGGCGAGATGGGACGCGATCGACGCCCGGAGCCCGAGCGCCCGGTAGTTCCCGGGGTTCATCCCCGCGAGCGTGCGCTGCTCGAAGGCAATGAGGGCGTCGAGGCCGCGAGATTGAGCCTGGGCGTAGCCGATGCTGTACTCGGCGTCGTGGATCTTGTTCAGGATGGAGAGGCGCGCCATCTCGTCGGTCGTGGACTCGAGCTGTGCCCGCAGCGAGGCGAGATACTCGGCGTCCGACGCATCACCGTTGGCCCAATCGACCGCGGTCCGGTACTGCTCCAGGGCAGCCGCGTTGTCCTGTTTGTCGGTCGCGGCCTTCTTCGCCTCATCCTCCGCCTTCCCGATGTCGTACTGGCCGAACGAGCCGAGGGAGCCGCTGCCGAACGGGTTGACCGAGCCGCCGAAGCCCCCGCTGCGCGCCATCTACCGCTTCCCCACCACGACCGGGAGGAGCACCTTCGGCGGGTGGACGCTCGGGATCTCTCCGGGCCCGACATGCTGCGACACGGGGGCCGGGGCGACCCTCGGCCGGGGCGGCGGAACCCCGGGCTTCACGAGAGCGGCCCCTGGTCGATGAGGCGGTTCATCGCCTTGCCGTCCTGTACGAGCGTGCCGTACCGCCGGGATGCCCCCGCGGGCCCGCCAGGGGCGCCTGCCGGGGCGTTCTGCGCCTCGGACAGCCGCGGGGCGGCGGTGGCCGCCTGCTCGACGGCCGCCTGCTCGGCCATGCCCTGCTGCTGCTCGGGGGTCACGGGGCCGGCGGACGGGGCGTTGCCCGGAACCGAGGATGTCATCTGCGCGAGCTGCGCCTGCGCGGCCTGCTCCTGGAGGCCGGCCTGCCGCGCCTCTATCTCGATCTGGTTCTGGAGCCGCGTGAGGAGGAGGAAGCTCTGTGCCTTCTCCGGGTGGAGCACCGTGTCGAGATAGCTCGCTCGCACGCGCTCGAGCATCTCGTCAGGGCTCTCGACGCCGATCGCCTCCATCGCCGCCTGGATGTCCCACATCCCGGCGTTGAGCTTGTTCGCGGCGTCGAGCGTCACCTCGGTGAAATCGCGCGGCTCCTGGTTCGGGAAGTCCGCCTCGAAGTCCCGGTTGCCCCGGAACACCGTCTTCGCCCCGTCCCACTCGTAGAGCTCAAGCCAGTCGAGCCACATCGAGATCCAGTCGTCGAGGCTCTGCTTGGTGCGGTCGAGCCGCGGGGAGAGCCGGGCGGCCGTGGCGCGCCATGCCGTCGCGAGCGCCCGCCCCGAGTTCTGCGCGGCCTGGATCCTGCCCCACACGGCCGGCGGCAGGCCCGTCGCCATCTCGAGCACCTGGAACAGCTGTGTGCCGTGCACCTGCGTCGGGAACACGTCGAGGCTGACGCGGATCTGGTCGATGTCCTCGTCCATGTCGAGCGACACGACCTCCTCCGTGGTGAGGTCGATGTGTCTGTCTGCGTCGCCGCGGTACTTGAAGCGCGGCCTCGACTCGCCGAAGATCACATCCTGCTGCTGCGAGAGCATCCGGTTCAGGCCGTCCTGGATGGACAGCACGGTCCCCACGTCGGAGAAGCCGTAGTGGTCGCGCTCGTCCGCGTTCTCGAAGTAGACGTAGGGGATGGCCCGCCAGTCGTCGTAGATCTCGTGGCTGACGATCTTCCCGTTCACCCGGACGGCGTTCGCGACCTTCGACGCGGAGACCGCGCCGTCCTGATCGAGCGTCTCGTCAAGGCACCAGTAGTCCTCCACCCACACGTACTGGCGGTCGATGTCCACCGCGGGCCCGCTCGTCGGGACGTAGTAGGAGGACCCCTCGGCCGACATGCCGTCTCGTTCGAGCTTCACGGAACCCGGGTACTGCGCGGCCACCGTTCGGGCCGAGCGACGGTAGGCGACGAGGATCGCGTCGAGCTTGCTGCTGTCCCAGGCCGACCAGACCGGATAGACGGTGCTGTTGTCGATGTCGCTCTCGATCCGGAACGTCTGCCGGGAGCGATCCGGCCAGGTCTTCACCCACGAGTGCCCGTAGATGTTCTTGCGCCGGATGGCCCGGTAGTAGTGGCGGGCCATCCGCGACATGCGGACGTGCCGCTTGACCGTCTGCTCGCGCAGCGTCGCGAGCTGGCGGGCGGCGAGCTTGCCCGCCCGGTAGGAACTCTGCGTCCGGGCGTTCTCTTCCTCGTCGAGCGTGGGGACGGGCGTCGGGACGTACTGCTCCCACCAGCGGAACGTGGGGAAGACCCCGGCCTCGAGGCTCGTCCAGATGTCCGCTACCGCCCGGGTGATGTTGTAGGAGGAGCGGGTGTGCCCGGCCTCCGCCGCCTTGATCCTCTCCGGCCACTGGTCGTGCTCGGCGAGCTTGCTCTCGAAGGGCGGGCTGTAGGCTCGCAGGTAGACGCGGTTGCGCTCCCGGAGGAGCGACCCGTAGGCGGTGTACGCGCCTCGAAGGCCCTCGATCCGCGCGTCGAGAGCCTCGCGGGAGAGGTCCACTAGCCCTCCTCGGTCTCGACGATGATCGAGACCGAGAGATCACCTGCCGTGTATGTCGGGGCACCCCGCGTCACGAGCTGGCCGTAGAGGGCCTTCCCGCCGCGGCACTGGTAGCCGAGACGGCTGTATTCCCGGACGGCGACGTTCGGGACGCCGAACGCCGTCGACGCGGAGAACACGGCCGGGCCGACGACCTTGCCGATGTCGGCGGCCGCGAGGTCGGACGCCGCGTTGTCGGCCGGGACGGTCGGGGCGGAGTCGTAGATGAGGAGGTCCGTGTTGACCCACGCGATCTTGCTCACGATCTCGACCGCGAGGATCTTCCCCCCGCCTCCCGCGACCTGCGCGGCATCCGCGAACGTGAGGAGGCCGCCGAGGACATCGTTCGCTGAGTACAGGCCCGCGATGGTCGGCGTGACGGTGAGGCGACGGACTGCCATTTCGGTCTCCTAGCGTGCGAGGTACTCGCTGATGTGGCGCGACCAGGTGAGGATCTGCTCGTCGAGCCGCCTGCGCTCGGCGTCGGTCCTGGCCTTCGCGCGCGCAGCCACGGACCTCTCGAGGTACCTCTGCGCCTTCATCACGGCGTCGGTCGGCACCCTCGACGCGGCGGGTGCCGCTGGGGTCGCGGTGGAGACCGCCGGGGCGATCGACGTGCCCCAGCCGGGGGTGGCGTCGAAGCCGAAGGACCCGCTCGGGTTCCCCATCACCACGGTCCCGTCGGGGTTCAGCCGCAGGGCCCCGGTCTCGTCGACCAGCGGGACGGCCCCCATGTCGTTGACCGGCGCGCGCGTCCACTCCGGGCTCGGGTTCCCGTTCGCCACCTGCCCCGCGTAGTCGTCCCGACGCTTGCGGTAGGTGTCGAGCTTCGACTGGATGGCCGCGGTCTTCTTGGGGTCCTTCGACTTCCGCAGCGCCCCTTCGAGGTTCGCGATGTAGCCGTCGAGGGTCTGGATCGCCGCTCCGAACTGCGACGCCTCCTCGGGCGTGAGGGGGACGGTCGATGGCGGCGGGGTGTCCCCGAGATGCCAGCCGAACCTCCCCTGGTAGGCCGGGTTCGGGATCGTGCTCCCGTCCTCGAGCTGGAGAGATTCCGGCTGCTCGACCTGCGCCTCGTACATCGCGGACCACTCGGGCGCATGTGCCACGTCCGGCACGCCGACCTGCCCCGGGACGCCCGGGCCGGTGTAGTCCGGGTTCAGCGCCCCCTCGTTCGTGTACGGCGCCCGCCCCTGCGCGTCAAGCCCGGAGGGCGATCCGTCGGCGAGATGGGTGTAGTCCACGGCGCCCGACGCGGTGCGGCCGTACTTCGCGGCCACCTTGTTGTGCTGCCCCTGTGCAGCGCGCCCGAGGAAGGCCCGTATCTCGGGCCACGCCGGGACGGCCTGCGGGTTCGTGCCGGCCCGCACGGCAGCGATGCCCGCGTCCCACCAGGTCTTGTCGCCGGCAAGGTGCTGCCAGACAGGATCCCGCTCGGTGCCCCGACCCAGCCAGTCCAGCTCGCCCGGCTGCCCCGGCGGCGTTTCCGGGGGCTGGGGCTTGGAGCCGATCTGCGACCACCAATCCACGGGGGGGACGCGGGAGTCGGCGCCCACCACGTAGGGCGAGTCCAGGAAGCCGGCTCCGTTCGCGGGAGACGGAAGCAGGCTGGCCGCCGAGAGAGTGCCCCTGCGCATGACGACTCCGGTGCGGGTACTGCCGCACCTAGGGTAGCCGTCCGCTATCGGGCAGACAAGTCCGGCGCGCCGGCGAACACCGCGAACCTCAGCGGGGTGTCCTGATGGGTCTTCGCGCGGCGGATCCGGTACAGGAAGTCGAGGCCCTGGACGAGCGCCATCGCGGCGTCCTTGCGCTGGCGCTCGTCCTCTTCGCGCAGGATCGAGAGCTGGTCGTGCACGATCGACCAGGCGGCCGGAAGCCGCAGCGCACCGAACGGCAGCGCCGGATCGAACCGGGGCACGCCGTCGTCGTCGAGCACCACCTCGCCTGTCTTGTCGCGGAGGAACACCATGCCCTCGGTCAGGATCGCGCGCGCGTTGCGGATGCTCTCGTCCTTCCGCCGTACGTTGCGTCGGTCACGCTCGTTCGCCACCCACTCCTGGCACGGGATCCCCATGCGACGCAGGGTCCGGTGGATGTTCTTGCCGTGGGCGTCGGTCGCATCGACGACGACCCGGCCGCCGTAGACGAGGTAGTCGCTCTCGATCGCGTGGACGAGCTCGTCGTCGGTCAGCGTCCGGCTGCCCGGGATGACCCGGAGAGAGGCGCCGAGGATGGGGTCCGTGTGCGAGAAGCGCCATCCGGCGGGCACCTCGAGGACGACCCCCACGTTGTCGGCCTCGCTCATCGCGAGGTCCCACGTGTGGACGTAGGCCCGCTCGGGCGGGTCGTGGCGGTCGGGGGGCCGGAAGCGCGGGAGATCGGAGCGGAACACCGGGTCGATGACCAGCGAAGGGAAGACGCGGCCCTTCACGCCGCCGGGCACCCCCAGCACGGCGCGGGCGTAGTCCTCGGGATCGAGGTTTCGCGCGGCCCGGGCGAGTGACTTGCCCGACGTGGTGGGGTTCAGGCTCCGCGCGGCGTGGTTCGCCCACCAGTCGGGGTCGGCGCGGTCCTCGGCCTTCGCCAGGAACTCCTTGGCGATGTGCTCGGTCTCCGGGGTGATCGTCCCCGTGAGCACGATCGGCGCCTCGTAGTCCGCGGCGCGGTTCGTGAGCCGGTTGTAGAGCACGTAGCGGATGTCATCCTTGTTCTCGGTCTGCGGCCACTCGTCCCAGGTGATGTACCGCCACGCCGAGCCCTCGAGGCGCCCCGCCTTGCCCTCGGTGGACCGGAAGTCGGTCGCCGCGGAGTGCAGGACGCAGCGAAGGGTCATGTGTGTCTGCCCGGCGTCGTTCGTTTCTCGCGCGGCGACGAAGAAGGGGGCCAGGGGACACTTCCTGCGGGTGCCGTCCGGCCTCTTCTGCGCCTTGCTGGTCCCCTTGAGGATCTCCTGGAGCTCCGCGTGGGCCTTCCCGGCGAGCTCGTTGAGCGGAGCGGCGTGGAGGGTTCGGTAGTCCTCTCTCGCCCAGGCGGATTGCTCCTCGTCGGTCCGCGGCCTCGCCATCCCGCGCTTGTAGAACAGCGCGTGAAGGTGTGAGAGGACGATCAGGGTCGTCTTGCCCGCCCGATTGGCCCAGGAGAGCACGAAGTAGGCGTGCTCGCCCGCGAGGATCGCGTCCGCAGCCTCGAGCTGAGCGGAATGGAGCTCGATTCCGAACCCCTCGCGGCAGAAGAGGCCGAAATCGGTCCTCCCGGCCCGGATCCAGCCCCGAACCTCGTCAGGGAGAGTCGTCGTCGTAGCCGGACGCGAGCCGGAGGAGGTCTTCTGCCTGGTCACGCAGCAACTTCCCTCGTGTCAGGTGGTCTCCGCGCTTGTGGGCGGCCCCGAGACCGAGCCGCGCGAGCTCCATCTCCTCCTTCACCTCGAGCTCGCCCGACTGGAGGCGCCCGGCGAGCCCCCGGAGAGCCTCCAGGCCGATGTTCATGGCCTGCTGGTTCACGTCGAGCCAGTCAGCGGGGGTGTCGGAGACCGTCAACCGGGTCACTCCGCCGGCCGCCGGAGCCGCCGGGGCCCCGGCGAGGTACTGCGCGACGTGCTTCTGGTGTCCCTGGAGCTGGGACACGAGGGTCGAGTACGAACCCGAGACCCCGACCGAGCGCAGGTAGTCCGCCGCGGCCTTCCACTGGCGCTTCGGCACCCCTTCGGAGTCGAACAGGCGTGCGTTCACGTCCTCCACGTACGCCACGGAGCGGCAGATGCGGCAGCGGTCGGCCCGCACGGCCATCGTCGGGGCTACCAATCTGTCGGCCTCCGAACGCTCTCCGCCACGGCCTCGATGATCGACGCCCCGTAGGGCCCGCCGTGGGTCGTCCGGCGTGGCAGGAGGGGGAAGGACGCCTCCGGAGTGCTCCGGGGACCGGACCCGTCGACCGGAGGCGTCCTTCGCGGGGCCGAGGGGGGGTCGGGCTCCGCTTCCGTCCCGATCCCGAGCCCTGCCGCGATCGTGGCGAGCTTCGCGAGGTCAGTCGCCCTCCTCTCCGCCTCCCTCGCGCGGAGCCGGTCGAGCTCGGCGAGCGTCTCGTCCGCCGATGAGCGCAACCAGCCCGTCCCGCCGGCCATCAGACCAGCCCGCGCCGTAGAAGACGGCGAGCGCGATCGCCACGGCGACCGCTCGGACCACCGACTCGTCCCACACGATCGCCGCCAACACGAGGATCACCAGGAACGCGGTCCTCGTTGGTCGCTCGAGCACCCTCGGGAGAGAGATCCTGCGGATCCGTCCCTTCGGGGAATCGTCCTCCGGGATGCGGGCCATCCATCAGCGCCAGGCGCGGAGGCCCCTGGCCGCCGCCGTGACCATCTGACCCAGAGCCCCCGAGAAGTCACGCCCCGTCGAGGTGGCGTCGTACCGGCCGGGAGCTGTCGGCGGCGGGGTCGCCCCGATGGCCTGCTGGGCACGAGTCGCGGCAGCCGCCATCCGTGTCGACGGATCGAGCATCGCCAGGGCAGGTGCGGCGGGCCACCCCGGCCCGGGGGCCGGGGTGACCGGGGCGAGCGATCCACCCCGCCTGCCCCGGCCGGTGATCCGGCGGGGCGTGATGCGGCCGAGAGCTGTCCGCGCGCTCGTCGTGATCGGGGGCGGTGAAGCGTCGGCCGTCTGTGTTCGCGCCATGGTCGCGGCGTACGGCCACAGAAGGCCGCCAGTCTCCTCGTCAAGGCGGGCCGGCGGTCCGGTGGGCCTCGGGATCGGCATGGTCATCTCCTGTCTGCGGTCGCGCAGAACCGTCGCTCACATCGTACCGCGCGGCCGGAGCCGCGCAAGCCCTAGCGGCCGTTCTCCCACATGACGTACGGGATCCCGACGAGCGCCGCCGCGATCCCGGCGCCGGTGAGCTCGTTGCCCGCGTATCCGGCGACCGCCGCGAGCGCGATGGCGGCGAGCCAGACCGCGCGGACCCAGGCGGCCGGAGCTCGGCGGGCCGCGTAGATGAGAAGGCCGAAGACGACCGCCATGGCCGCGGAGGTCCCGCCGATGATGAGGACCCCTTCCATCTGTTCGCTCATGCTCCCCACTCTACCGCGTCACTCGCGCGGTGCGACCCTTCGCGCGACGAGCCAGCCGACCAGCACGCCGGCCGCGATGCTGATGACCATCCCGATCGCGAGGATCGTGCCGGCTTCGTCAGTGCTCACGCCAGCCCCGTCGCCCGCGACCGCTGCCAGCCCGCCAGGACTTCGGCCATCTCGGCTGCGCCCATCGGGTACGGATCGGGAGGCTGCACGCCGTCCTCGGGCTCCCGCCAGTCCGGGCGCATTGTGATCTCCCGGTGGTGGTGGCTGAAGGTCACCCACCAGAGGGCGGCGGCGGCCATGAAGGCGGCACCGAGGAAGGCGGCGAGGGCGAGGGGCTTCACGAGTCGTCCGCCCAATGCGGCCCGGCGTGGCCGACCCGGTTCGTGCAGTACGTCTTCCATCCCTCCCAGTCTTCACGCACCTCCATGCAGGCGAGGGTCTTGCCCCATGCCCTCACGCCACGATGGGGACAGGCGCCGCGAGGCCCCACTGCGCCGAGATGGCGGTCGCAGTAGTAGCGACCACAGCCGGGTACATTGGACAGTCGGCCGTGGGGCTGGTACCCGCAAAGGAAGCCGAGCCCACGGTCGATCTCCGCGTCACAGCCCCGTCGGTCGCAGGTGGCCTCGACCACGTACCCGCCGGGGCGTCCGTCGGCGAGGAAGTAGAAGCCGTAGCCCATCAGGCCCGCCTTTCCAGCCGCCGCACCCGCTTGATCTGCGCCCGTGGGATCATGAGCGTCCCGAAGACGTTGCCGCCCTGGCTCAGCGAGCCGGTGAGCAGGATCCCCGCCCTGTCATCGGCGAGGATGTAGCCGACCGACCGCTGGCGGATCTGCCGGCGCTGGCGCATCACGTCGGCGTGTCTCTCCCAGCCGCCGGTGAAGAGCAGGCAGTCGAACCAGATGACCTCCACGACCGGAAGGCGACGACCGAACCGCACGCTCATCGCGGCACCTCCACCAGCCGGTCCACGATGGCGCGGGCGAGCGTCCATGGACCCATCGCCCGCCACAATCGGTCCGTCTCCGCCACTGAGTCGATGTCGCCCAGCGCATCCGCCACCGCCTCCACCAGCGCCTCGCGGAAGGCGGGGTCGGCGAGGATGGCGTCGGCGTCCCGCTCCTCCAGCAGCGCCTCGCGGCTCTCGAAGATGACGACGCCACGGGCGCGGAGGCGAGCGATGACCCCATCGCAGTAGCCGCACTCCGCCTCCGGCGGCAGACCATGAGACAGCCACGTCTCGCGGTGGAGGGCGTCACGCAGGCTCACTTCGTCACCTCCAGCCGGACGAGGGCGGCGCGTAGGTCGATCTGTGCGCCGATGGCGCCGGTCCCGAAAGGACGCAGGCTGACTTCTCGCGCCGCCTTCGCCACCGCCCGCAGTGCGCCCAGTTCGTCGAGCAGGGCGAGGATGCGGTCGGGCGAACAGGCGGCGATGTAGGCGGCGAGGTCGGGGCGCGCCTCGTCGGGGTAGTCAGCGTCATCTGTCCATATGACCTCTGCCGCATAGCCGAGGTCTGGTTCGAGACGGACCACCGACAGTCCGTCAGCCTGCCCTTCGTCCTGCACCTCCCACGGCCCCGGCGTCGCCGCCTCTGCGAGCGAGCGCAGGCGGTCCGTGTCAGTCACGGTCGGCTCCTTCGATGGCGGCGAGCACGGCGGCGACCTCTATCCACGCCCGCTCCGGTCCGTCGTGCCGCACGAGGACTCCACCCTCGGAGGCGAAGTCGGAGTGCTGGCGTTCCTCCACCGCCACGAGGATGCTGGCGCGCTCCCGTTCCCGGCCCCGCCGGAACGCATCGGCGCGCGCCACGTCCAGCCGCGCCACCTCCGCCCGCTCGGCGTCGAGCAGGGCGAGGGCCTGTATGGCGTCGCAGGGCCAGACTTCTTCATCCCGACCGCAGAGCGTCACGCCGGACAGTGGTACCTGCCAATGCCGCTCGCGGATGGCGGCCTCCGCGGGAGTCATCCTGCGAGATAGGCCATGAGTCGGGCCGTCTGCCACTCGCGCTCGGCGTCCCCTGCGGCGGCCCCTGCGGCGTCCCCTGCGGCGGCCCCTGCGGCGTCCCCTGCGGCGGCCCGCTCGGCGGCCCATGCGGCGGCCCCTGCG
>JAKAMV010000849.1 GCA_021812735.1 Chloroflexota bacterium
GTCATCGTGTCCATGTCCATCGTCTCAGACCCATAGCACCAGCACGGGGTGATCGTGATCGAGACGCCGACGCCCTCCTTGCGGAACAGCTCGGCGACCTTGGCCGCCTCGTAGACGCCGCCGATGTTGTGGTCGGGCACGACGCACTCGACCGGCGACCCGTCCGGGTAGCGCAGGCTCGAGCTGATCAGCTCCGCGGTCCGGAGCGCCATGCTGCGCGTCTGGACCTCGAGCGACTCGCGGACCCCGTGCATGCGCCCGTCCACAGCCGGGCGGATTCCGATCTTGGGCCAGTCACCGACGAACCGGCCTGACGTGTTCACGGAGCTCATTCGATGCCTCTCGCTTCTGGGACGCGCTGCCCGTGGACTGCCGCTATGCCGGCTGGACCACGCCGATTGTGAGCAGGATGTTGGCGTAGATCCGCTGCTCGCCCGTCGCGATCGCGAGCGCGCAGTCGGGACCCCGGGCCGTGGCGTAGAAGTCGAACCGGCCGAGCCGGGTGAGGCCCATGCCGGGCAGGAGCCGCCGGAAGTCCCCGTAGATCGAGGGCTCGCTGCCGTCGTCGGGACCCATGACGTGCGCGGCCTCGACGGGGACCGCTCCAGCCAGGACCTCGAGCACGTCGGTGACGGTCAGCTTGCCCGGCTCGAGGTTCAGGAACACCCGGTGGGCAGCCGGGTTCGAGCGTGTCGCGAGCGGGTAGTTCCCGTCGGCGATCAGGACCTGCGCCCCATGACCGGCCTCGCCAAGAGCGGCCAGGATCTGGGGATGGAGCAGTCGGGTCGTGAGCATCGAGCCTCCTCTACGAGCGCGGGTCGAACACGATCTTGCGGTGGGCGAGTCGACGGGCGGCGAGATCGCCGAACAGGGCGGGCGCATCGCTGAGCGGGACGCGGTGCGAGACCATCGCGGACATGTCGAGCACGCCGCCGCGGACGCCGCTGAGGCTGTCGGCCCACTCGTGGCCCGGCCAGGGCGCGGAATAGGACATGAAGCTGCCCGTCAGCGTCAATTCGCGGCGCATGAGCCGTTCCAGGAATGCCATGGGCAGCGATGTGTCGGGTGGTTGATTCCCCGCCAGTACCACCTGCCCTCGGGCGCGTGTTGCCTCCACGACGCTGGCCAAGGCGGTCGGGGAGCCCGAGGCCTCGAACGTGCAGTCGACGCCGGTATTGCCCGTGCGGGCACGAACCTGCGCGGGTACGTCGTCGCGGCCCGGGTTCAGCGTGAGATGGGCGCCCATCGAACGCGCCGCCTCGAGATTCGCATCGAGGACGTCGGTGGCGATGACGAGCGAGGCGCCCAACGCCCGGAGCCACTGGACAAGCATCAGCCCGATCGAGCCCGCGCCGAGCACGAGCGCGGTCTGTCCAGGCTCGAAGCGGCCGAGGTCGAGCGTATGACGAGCGACGGTCGCCGGCTCGATGAGTGCTGCGTGCTCGAACGGCAGGTCATCGGGCACCAACAGGACGTTCGCAGCGGGCACGACCACGCACTCGGCGAAGGCGCCGGGCCGCCGCGAGCCAACGAACGTGTACGAGGCGCAAGCGGAGAAGCGACCGGCGAGGCACTGGTCGCAGCTGTGGTCGGGGATCAACGGGATGAGTGCAGCGCGATGCCCCACGAGTTCCGCGTCCACCCCGTGGCCGACGGCCATGATGACACCGGCGGCCTCGTGGCCCAGGACCATTGGGTACTCCCGGTGGCCGCGCGCGAAGCGGTGGATGTCGGACCCGCAGACGGCAGCGGCACGCACCTCGAGCAGGATCTCGCCGGGCCCGGCAATAGGAGCATCCACCTCGATGACCGACATCTCCAGGCGGTCCCGGAGGACGAGCGCCCTCATGCCGCCGCCATCCTGTCGAACTCCGCGAGCATGACCCGCGCGAGTGACCGCCAGGTCTCGTAGAGCTCGCGGTATCGCTGGTGCCGCGCCGGGTTCGGGTCGAAGGTGGTGCGATGGACGAGCAGCCGCTCCACGGTCTCGACCGGGTCGCCGGCGAGCCCGACCGCCCGAGCGCCGAGTGCGAATAGCGCCAGCCCGGCGCCGCCCTCGCCGCCCTCGGCCAGCCGCGCCACCGTGAATGGAACGCCGGTCGCGTCGGCCTTGATCTGGTTCCAGACGGGGGACCGGGAGGCGCCGCCCTGACCCAGCCAGTTGGCCACCGCATGGCCGGTTGCCTCCGCGAGGCGCTGGTTGTCGACCACCGCGAACGCGCAGCCCTCCATGACAGCGCGTGCCAGGTGGGCGCGGGTCGTGGTGTAGGAGAGGCCGGCGAACACGCCGCGAGGCGTGCTGCTCCAGAGCGGCGTCCGCTCGCCAGCGAGGTATGGCAGGAACAGCACGCCGCCGGCACCCGGCGCGACCCCGGCCGCCTCGGCGATCAGGGCCTCGAGGCCGGCAGTACCACCCTGGGCCACTACCTCCAGAAGCCAGGCAAGTGAACCACCGCCGACGGTGCCCGCCTGGAGCAGATACTGGTCCTCGAGCACGTGGTGGCTGAAGATCAGCCGCGGCTCCACGACCACGTCGGCGACGCCCATGCCGAATCCGCCTGCCGAGCCGCCCTGGTCCTGGGTCAGTCCGGGGCGGGTCACGCCAGCGCCGAGCGCGGCCATGGCCGCGTCGAGCCCCCCTGCGATCACGGGGGTCCCCTCGGACAGGCCCGCCGGGGATGCCGCATGACGCGTCACGGCGCCGGCAAGTTGGCCGGCGCGCAGGAGCGGCGGGAGCCGGTCGAGCGGTATCCCCAGCGCGGCGGCAGCGTCGCCGTCCCAGCGCTCGCGGCGCATGTCGAAGCAGTGGAAGCCGTACGCCTGGGTGAGGTCGCTGGTGACCTCACCCGTCAGCCATGCCACCAGCCAGCCCGTGGCGGTCAGCAGCCATCGGGTGTCGGCGAAGACCGAGGGCCGGTGGGCGGCAAGCCAGGCAACCTTGGGCGTCACGTATGCGGCGTCGATCCGGTTCGCGGCCAGGTCGACCAGCGCGTCGGCGTCCGGCCGGGCGCGAAGCGCGGCCGCCTCGTCCTCTGCCCGGCGGTCGAGCCAGGTCATCGCTGGCGCCAGGGGCTGGAGGTCGGCATCGGTCGCGACCAGCGTCCAGCCGATCCCGTCAATGGCCACACAGGCGATGTCGGCGGCGGACACGCGGGCCGCCGCAAGTACGGATCCCGTCGTGCGGCACATCGCCGCCCGCCAGCGCTCTGGGTCGATCTCCGCCCAATTCGGGAACGGTCGCACGACCTCGTAGGCCTCGACCGCCTCGGCGACAACCACGCCGTCCTCGCGCCACAGCGCGGCCTTGAGCGAGGATGTTCCAGCGTCGACCGTCAGGACGTGCATCGGCATCAGCCCGGGGTGACCGTTCCGCCGAGGTCCCACAGGTCCCGCCAATCCTGACCGGGCTTCCAGAGGAACACCTGACCCTTAATGAGCCGGCAATCGCGGTCGATGCCAGCGATCGCGGACATCTCACGGTCGCTTAGGGGCTCGCCCACGGCCGCCTCCAGATTGGCGGCGATGTTCCGGCGCTTGGTGGAGAACGGGATCGGAATCTGGCCGCGCTGGACGGCCCACTTGAGGCAGACGGCGGCGGGGTGGACGCCGAGGCGCCCCGCGGCGGCCACGATCACCGGGTCCTCGATATCCACCGAGTCGGCGGGCGTCCGGTCGCGCTCGGGGCGGGCAGGGGAGCCGATGGGCGAGTAGCCGATCGGGACGATCCCTTGCTCCACCACGTAGCCGAACAGCTCTGCCTGCTGGAAGTGTGGATGGAGCTCCATCTCGTT
>JAKAMV010000112.1 GCA_021812735.1 Chloroflexota bacterium
CGCGCGGGAACGGGGCCCCGGCGGGCCGGAGGTGTCGCCGGCCCGCCGGGTGCGACCGTCGGCGGCCTCGTCGGGCTCCTGAGGGCCGAGCCCTCGAGACCGACCGGGTCGGTAAGCTGGAGGTACGCCTTGTCGAGCACCGCGGCCTGGGCGCGAGCCCAGCCCCTGATCCCGCTCGGCGCAGCCGCGAGGTATTGGCTCACGGCGAGGTGGAGCTGGTCGACGTCCTCCGGAGACGAGCTGGGCGGGAGGCCGAGCCGGGCCAGCAGCTCGTTCTCGGCCGCAGCGCGGCCGGTGGACGGGTGAGTGCCGCTCATGCGCGGCCTCCCGGGACGCGCCCGCGGGCATTCCC
The DNA here is from genome assembly GCA_021812735.1 of Chloroflexota bacterium. The sequence goes on from JAKAMV010000112.1 coordinate 353, forward strand.
GCGCGCAGGCATGCAGGCCATCGGTTGTCTTGCCCTCATGACGTCGCCGCTTCGGACCGCGGCGTGACACCTGATGCGAATTGTCCGGACGTGATCCCCGTGCGCCCATCCGTCAGGGCGCACATTTCGAGCATGACCCGGCGGGGCCAGAGGGTGGAGGGGAACCGCGGCGCGTGTATCGGTGGATACACCGTCAAGCCGTCAGTAGCTCCACCCGTCGTGGTGGACGCCGTGGCAGGTCAGCGTGCAGCTGCCGCTGGCGACGCCCGTCTGCGTCCATTTCAAGACGCCGTTGTAGGGCTGCACGTCGGGCGCGAAGTTGACCAGGCCAGTGTTCGACTGGTCGCCGGGCCGGAACGCCAGGGCGGTCGAGTGGAGGCGGAAGTGGCACTCGGCGCAGATCGCGTTGCCCCGCCCGGCACCCGCAGTGTCGATGTCGGTGCCGCCGCCGCCCATGCCCTGGATGTCGGAAATGTGCACGCCGTGGAGGGGGTAGTTCGTGTCGGATCGCGCGTCGCCACTCCGGTCCACGAAGGGCGCTTCGGAGTGGCAGAGGTAGCACAGCTCGAAGTTGGCGGCGCTGTACGGCTCGCTGCTGGACATCAGCACCCGGTCCCGGTAGGGGGCGATCAGGATCCCGCGCTGCTGGCTGGCGTGGACCGGCAGCAGCGCGTCGGGCGTGGCGCCCAGGGCCGGCGTCGCCGGTCCGGCGTGGCAGTTCGTGCAGCGGATGGTGTCGGTCGTCTTGAAGTTCCACAGCTTGTACGGGCTGGCTCCGCTCAGGCTCGCCGCCATGGCGGCGGACTGGTTGGTGCCCTGCGCCTCGATCGGGTGGAACGATTTGGCGTTGAGCGGGTCGAACTCCACGCCCTTGTCCAGCTCCCACCACGACGGGTGGCTCGCGATGGTGCCGCTGCTGTGCTGGGGGAGGACGGTGAACCCCGAGTGGCACTTGAAGCAGAGCTGGTACTCGTAGGTGGCGGGCGTCCCGCCGGCCAGCACGCCGTTGGCGTCGATGCTGGTGGGGCCCTGCACGAGCGTGTACATGGGGCCCCATCCGGCGCGGTTGGTCACGGCGACGCTGGAGGCACCGGAAGTCGTGCCCGAGGAAGTCCAGCCGCTCGCGCTCTCCGTGGGCCGGCCGGCAGTGGCATTGTGGGAGTCGTGGCAGTCAGAGCAGGTGGAGTGCTGGTTGAGCACGCCCTGGAATTCGTTCGTTGCGTCGGACGTGTGGCTGGCCGATGACGTGACCGGATGCGAATACCACTGGTCGGTGGAGGCGTCATTGGCCGGGATGCCGGTCAGCTCCCCGGCGGTGGCGAACGTCGAGCCCGTCCCGACGGCGTCGTGGCACATGAAGCACATGCTGCTCTCGGGGGCGGGGTTCAGCGAGATTGCCGGGCCCACAGCGGAGTGGCCGCGGTGGCACGTCGCGCAGGTGTCGGTGGTGAGCCCGTAGGCCGTGTGGGGCGAGACGAAGGTGGTCGCGGCGGGCGTGATGCTGCCGCTGAGCTGCGCGACCCCGTTCCGGACCGGCAGGAGCGTCAGGGGGTAGAGGGTCGGGCTGGCGCTCGGCGAAGGCGACGGGGAGTCGGAGGGGCTGGCGCTCGGCGAAGGCGACGGGGAGTCGGAGGGGCTGGCGCTGGGCTGCGGCGACGGCGAGCCCGACGGCGACGGGGAGTCGGAGGGGCTGGCGCTGGGCTGCGGCGACGGCGAGCCCGACGGCGAGGCAGATGGCCCAGGCCCTGGTGTCGGCGCCTCCGTAGGGCTCGAGGAAGGGCTCGGACTGCTGGACGCCGTGAGCGACGGCTCCGGCGACGGCAGCGACGATGGCAGCGGGCTGTCCGATGCGCTGGCTGGAGGGGCCGGGCTCGGTGTCGCTGACGGCGAGTCGGTCGGGGACGGGGAGCTGGCGGTCGTGGACGGGTCCGCGGAGGACGAGGACGTTGCGTCGGCCGCGAGTGCTGGGCTGACGAGGGGTGGGTTGCCGCTCGGCAGGCCGGCGATCGCGAGCAGTGCGCCGACGACCAGCACCAGCCCGAACAGCCGGTGGGCGCGGGAGCAGCGGCGGGGGCTGATCGGCCACGGACGCATGAGACGATGACCTCTATCGGGGTGAGACGGCGGTGGCCGACGCGGCGTCCGTGCCGGCCACCGGGCAGCTCCGCCGGTGGCGGAGCGTCATGACGACTACTTGTTGTGGCAGGACTCGCAGACGCCGCGGTTGTCGAGCATCAGCAGCGTGCTGCCGAGCGCGACGTTGGTGTCTCCGCTGCCGTCGAGCGGCCCGAGGACCTGTGCGGTGCCACTCAAGGTCACCCCAGGGGAGAACTGGTTCGTGATCTTGCTGGTCATCGCGGCATCGGTGCCGTGGGAGACGTGGCACGAAAGGCACAGCGGCGCGTGCGTCGTGGTGCCCGTCGGGTTGAACGTCCCGGTCACGGCGGTGACGGTGCCCCACCGAGTCCCACTGCCGGCGTAGTCGCTCGTCGTCGTGGAGATCCACTGGGCCGCCGTGGCGTCGCCGGTCCCCGGGGCAGCCGGGTTGATCAGCTTGTACACCCCGTGCTGATAGCGGAACACCGGGTCGCCGCTGTCAACCTTGTACGCACCGGAGATCGCGTTGTAGCGGGTGTGGCACGTGGCGCACCACTGGCCCGAGACCTCGGCGAACTGGCCGTACCAGTTGTTCTTGACCACGCTGTACGCGACCAGCGAGTTGTCGTTCGGACCGCCGTTCCAGCCTTCGCCGGAGCCGTTGCCGAAGTTGTTGACTGACGAGGTGTTGCCTGCGTCGGGCTCGCGGAAGTTGGTGGTCGTGTAGACCTTGCTCGCCGCGTCGTTGACGAACACGCGACCGCCGGCTGCCCAGTTGGTCGCCCGGGTGTTCTGGCCGATGCCGCTGTCGTTCGGCGCCGGCTTGAGGATCCGGTACTGGTGGTTGCCGTGCGGGTCGTGGCACGAACCGCAGGCGAGGTCCACGCTTCCCTTGCCGTAGTTCAACGTGGTGCCGTAGGGCCCGTTGCCCCACATCACCTGCGGCGTCTCGTCGACGGAGTGGTGCGACGTGGTCTTGGTCGGGCTCTGGGTCCCGATCGAGACGGACGTGAACGTGCCCGTGTAGGCCGTCGTCTGGATCAGGGCGTAGTCGATGCCGCCGCCGCGAAGGGCGCCCGCCGCCGCGGCGGCCGACACGTGCTGCGTGATCTGATCACTGTAGTACGTGCCGTCCTGGACATCGGTCTGAGCACCGAAGGTGCCTGACCCATGGCAGGCGTAGCAGAGCCCAGGCTGGGCCTGGAGTGTGATCATGGGGGCCTGCGCCGAGTGTGCCCGGTGGCAGCCCGCGCAGGAATCAGTCGTGGGTGTGGATGTGGTACTGCCGGCCACATGGGGGCCGTTGTCGGCGAACGCTGCGCCGGCCAGGAGGAACAACCAGATCGTCCCGCCTGCAACCAGCAGGGCAAGCCGTCTCACTGTCCTGTCTCCTTCTCTCCTACGGGTTCGAGACTGAGTCGGTCCAGCCGCCCCTTGGGCGGTCAAGCTTGGACGTGCGCTCCTCCTCTCTGCCGCGCAACGGCGCCAGGCATCTCAGTAGTTCCAGACTTGGATGCGGTTGTTCTGGGTGTCGGCCACGTAGACCCGGCCATGCGAGTCGGTGCCGACGCCCGCCGGGAAGGCGAACATCTCGTCGTCCTTCCCCGGGGACCCGATCGCGCCCGTGTAGGAGAGGGTGCCGCTGGACGGGTCCATCTTGTAGAAGAACACCTCGTTGGCGGAGGTGTCGACGACCACGACCTGTCCGTGGTCGTCGATCGCGACGCCGCGCGGCATGCCGAGCTGCCCGTCCGCGACCCCGCGCGTGACCGTCGACAGCACCTTGCCCGACTGGTCGAACACCAGCAGCCGACCGTTGCTCCCGTCAGCGACGGCGACATGGCCTTGGGCGTCCACGGCGATGCCGTTCGGGTAGCTCATCCCGTCGCCCTTGCCGAACGTCTGGAGGAGCTTGCCCGAGGACGGATCGAACTCCAGGACCGTGTTGGCGGTGTCGCCCGTGTCCTGGCTCACGTTGCCGACGTACAGGTCCCCCCTGCTGTCGAAGGCCAGTCCGAGCGGCATCCACTTGGCGATCGACTGGTCCGGGGTGAACCACTTCTTGAAGTTGCCGTCCTTGTCGAAGACTGCGACGGCGCCTTGGTACCGATCCGAAACGTAGACGTCGCCGGTGAGCGGGTTCACGGCGTCATACGTCGGCGTGCGCGCGCCGCCCTGCGTGTTGGGCGGGGCGACCTCCTTGATCAGGTTGCCCTTGTTGTCGTAGATCATCAGGCTCCGGCTGCCCTGCGTCTGCGCGACGTAGACACGGCTGCCGTCGGGACTCACCGCGACGCCCGCCGGCCCCTGCGGGCCGTAGAAGTCGAACGAGTACGCCGGCACGCCCGTGTCGGTGGTGATGCCCGGCAGCGGCACCAGCTCGCCGATCGGCTTGCGGAACACCACGTACCATGTCGAGACCAGCACGAGGATGCCGAGCACGAGCAGCAGCAGCAGCAGGAGCAGCTTCTTGCGCCGGCTGCCGCGCTCAGCGCCGGCATTGGCCGACGGCGTCTGGGGCATTCCGGCGGTTGTGACCTTGTCGTCCAGCGCAGCGCTCATCTCACGACCCCGCACTCACGGACGCACCAGGCAGGGCGAGCGAGGGATGCGGGTTCCCCGAGTTCGTCGTCCGCCCGAGCCCGGAGGTGGCAGTGAAGTTGTTGGGGTCCGCGGCCACCGCCTTGCGGTACCAGCCCGCCGCGCCCGCCATGTCGCCCTTTCCCTCGAGGGCCAGGCCGAGGCCGGTTTCAGCATCCGCGGCCGCCGGGCCGCTCGCGAGTGGCGTCAGCTCCGAGATCGCCTTGTCATAATCCTTGTTCGCGAAGTCCACCATGGCGCCGGCCCAAGCCGCTTCCTCCGGCTGGCCCGCCGTCGTGTACGCCTTGGCCAGCGTCGTGTACGGGTCCGGCCATCCCGCGGGCACGAACATCAGCGCTTGGCGCAGGTAGTTGATGGCGTTCTTGGTGTCACCGGTGGCCAAGTACGAGGACCCGACGAGCGCGAGCGTGTCCGCGTCGGTGGCCATGATCTTCAATGCCTGCTGTGACAGGTCGAGGGCCGACGTCGCGTCTCCGGCCTGCAGCTTGATCTTGGCCAGCCCGTAGTACGCCTGGCCGAGCTGGATGTCGAGCGGCGAGAACTCGCCACCCTTGGCGCCGTCAACGATGGCCTGGAAGTCCTTGGCGGCGCCCGCACTGTCGCCGCTCTGCAGCAGGAGCTGGCCTCGGCCCAGCAGTGCCGACTTGTAGTCCGGCTGGGCGACGAGGACGGCGTTGTACTGCGCGAGCGCGTCGTCGTCGCGGTTCGCCGCCTGGTACGCCCCAGCGAGCTGGAGGCGAACGTTGAGGTTCTTGGGGTCCTTGCGGACCTCCTCCTCGAAGAGTGCGATCTGGCGGTCTGCCATTGACGGCCCGGCGGGGCGCCACCAATCGGAGGCGTACAGGGCGACGAGCCCGATGGCAAGCAGCACAACTGCCATCAGGACGAGCAGGATCAGCCGATTCAGCGTCCGTCCTGAGACCGCCGTGGGACGAGCGACTCTCATCATGAAGTGGTCCTTGTTCCGTGCTGGACCCGTGGCTCCGCGCAGGAAGACGCCGCGGAGCAGTCGTGTCCACGGCCATGGTCGCGTACACCGGCGCACGCCTCCCATCCGTCGAGGGATAGAAGTCGGGTACAGGCTGGTGCACAACCGCACCGCCCGCCCTGTATCGACTGGCCCAAACGTGGGGGGTCATCGGGCCCAGGCGGTGCCTTCGTGCACCGGACCGGTACCCACCAGCAGCCGCAGCCGCCGCGCGCGTCGCTTCCGCTCCGATCAGGCGACGCCGCCCCCGATCAGGCGCCCAGCGACTCCCGGGGCCTCATGAAGTCGGCGGGAACGTCGACGGTGATCACCCCGGCCGTGGCGTTGAGCGGGAATCGGTTGAGCGGCCTGGGCGGCGGGCCGGCGAGCACCGAGCCGTCGAGCGCGAACCGGCCCCCGTGGCAGTTGCACTTGAACAGGCTCTCCGTCGCCGCCCAGTTGACGCGGCACATTGCGTGCGGGCAGCGTGGGTCGTAGGCGGTCAGCGAGCCGTCGGCGTTCTTGAGCAGCCACATGGAGTCGGAGATCGTGGTGCCGCTCGCGTTGGTCATCGAGAACGGGACCTCGACAGGCCCGCCCGGCGGCATCGTGGCCGGGTTCACCGCAAGCGTCACGGTGACCGGGGCAGCCGCGGAGCAGCCCTGGAGCAGGACGCCCAGTCCGCTCCCGGCGGCCAGCACCCCGGCACCCAGCAGCAGCAGCATGCGGCGGCGCGGGATGGGCGTCTCGAGAGGGCGCGACGACGGCTGCGGCGTTGACGAGGCGGCGGGGACGCGGTCGCTCGGGCCCATCGGCGCGATCCTAGCCCGAGACCGTCGCGGGGCGCACGCCGAGGTCCGTGTCGTGCCCGCCGCCACGCTCGATGACGCGCGCCACAGCCGCTCGCAGCGTGGCCAGGAAGTCGTCGGGGCGCGTGGACATCGCCTCGCGCCGGAGCGACCACGCGTTGGCTTTGGTGATGTCCACGTCCAGGACGACCGAGCAGGTGGAGCGCCGGACGACGTCCGCGGCGTCGAGCGGCCCGCCCTCCTCGACGATGACCACCTCGGGCCCCGCCGCGAGGGCCGCGTCGACAGCACTCGGCAACGCCACGTCCACGGCCTCGACCGCGAGACCGGGCTCGGCCGCGAGCATGCGGCCCAGTCCCTCGCCCATGAGGGGATGGCTGTAGAGCACGACGACTCGGACCACGAAAGGCGACACCTGGGCTCCCACTCGTCGGCCCCTCGCGGCCGGTCCGTCGATGCTACGGGGAGCGGCCACGCATGCCCATCCGTCGCACGGCACACGGGCCGCTGGTGGCCGGTGTATCCGACGGGGGACTCGGCGAGTGTGCTGGTGCCACGACAGCGGGCGAAGGCCAGGCCGCCCGGGCGACTCGGCCCGCGGGGGGCGCGACACGTCTGGCGGACTCCAGGGCCCCGCACCACCCGCCCCGCGCCGCCCTCAGTGGCGCGGGTTCTCGGTGCTCGTGAGCCCCTGCCGGACGGCGTAGGCAGCTGCCTGCACGCGGTTGGTCAGGTGCAGCTTCTCGAGCGCGTTGTGGACGTGGTTCTTGACGGTCCCCTCGGTGATCGTCAGCTCGTTGGCGATCTCCTTGTTGGACAGGCCGTCGGCGACCAGCTGGAGGATCTCGGACTCGCGCCGCGTGAGCGCCATGCTGCCCGCTCCAGCGGCCTGGGCGGCGGCACCCCGGGTGGGCAGGCCCCCGGCCCGCAGCACATCGAGCAGCTTGGAGGCGACGGCCGGGGCGATCGGCGCCTCGCCGCGCATCACGCCGCGCAGCTGCTCGAACAGGTCCTCGGGCCGCACGTTCTTGAGCAGGTAGCCGTTGGCGCCCGACTTGATCGACTCGAACAGGTCGTCGTCGTCCTCGGACACGGTCAGCATGACGATGGGCGTCGCGAACCCGGCGCCGCGGATGGCGTTCACCCCGTCGACGCCCGAGGCGCCGGGCATGTTCACGTCCATGACCACGAGGTCGGGGTGCAGGGCCCGAACCTTCTCGAGCGCGTCGCGGCCGTTTTCGCCCTCGCCCACGACGGTCATGTCGAACTGGGCGCTGATCAGGGTCGCAAGCGCCCGCCGGAACAGCGGCTGGTCATCGACGAGCAGTACCCGGAGCTTCGGCGGAAGGTGTGCCACGCGTGTCCTCAGCGTCGAGCTCGACCACGACGGTCGTGCCCTGGTTCGGCGCAGTATGCACGGCCATTCGGCCGCCGACCTGCTCCACCCGCTCGCGCATGGAGGCGAGGCCGAAGCCGCCCTCCATTGATCGCGCCACCGTTGCGGGGTCGAAGCCAACCCCATCGTCCGCGATGGTGAGGGTGGCCACCGACCCGCGGCAGTCAATGCGGACGTCGACATGGGTGGCATGCGAGTGCTTGCGCGTGTTGGTCAGCGCCTCCTGGACCACGCGCAGCAGCTGGACCTCGGCGCGCGGGGCCAGGGCACGGCGTGCGTCGCCATCGCAGGTGAACCGAGCGACGATCCCTGTCTGGCGGCTGTACTTGCGCAGGTACTCGCGCAGGGAGCCCTCGAGGCCGTCGTCCTCGCGCACGGTCTCGCGCAGGCCCAGGATCGCCTCCCGGACGTCCCGGTACGCCTCGTCCGCCGTCTCCGCGATGCCCGACAACTCGGCCGCCATCAGGTGGCTGGCCTCGTCCTTGGCCCGCGTCTCGAGGGCCCGCAGCTGGAGATGGATGACGCCGAGGACCTGGGCGAGGCTGTCGTGGAGCTCTCGCGCGATGCGATCCCGTTCGGCATGGATCGTCCACTGCTCCTCCGCCTCGTGGAGGCGGGCGGTGCGCACGGCGATCGACGCCATGTCCGCGAGGGCCCCGAGGAGGGTCAGGTCCTGAGCCGTGAACGCCCGCCCCGAACGGACCACGCACAGCTCGCCGAGCAGGCCGTCTGGGCCGCGCATGGGACGGGCCGCCCAGGAGCGCTGGTCGCTGGGCGTGACGACTGGGCAGGCGGGGTTGCGCTGGTGCTCAGCCGGCAGGTTGTCGTGGGCGAGGAGGCAGGTGCTGCCGTCGTCCGCCATCGCGATGCGGTCCTGGGTCGCGCCGGGGCGCGCAGTGCCGCGCGGCTCGGCCAGGCAGGCGATGGCGCGCTCCGCACCGAGCAGGTCCCGGGCGTGCGTGGTGATGGTCTCCAGCACGTCGCGCAGGTCGTTGCGGCCGGTCAGCTGGAGCGCCACGGCGTACAGCGCCTCACGCTCGCGCTCCCGGCGGTGGAGGTCTGCGACCGTCAGGCTCAGCTGAACCGCGCCCGCGATCTCGCCCGAGAGGTCGGCAAAGGCGGCGGAGCTGATCTCGGGCTCCACCGGCGGATAGAAGGCGAGCCGCAGGTGCCCGATTCGATCCTTGCCCCGCACGAGCGGCACGTCCTGGACACCGGTGTCGAGCGACGCCTGGCGTGTGTATCGAGGGGTGTTCACGGCAGGGTCGGGCGGCTCGTCGAGGACGCCGCCCACCCAGGCGAGGCCGGGCGGCAGCTCGGCCGGCTGGCGGATCGTCAGCGGCCCGTCGCCGGTGGTGATGGTGGCTTGGCCGGCCAGGGCGCCGGTCTGCGTCACGACGCGGTCGAGCGCCTGCCCGAGCAACTCCTGGAGGGACAGGCCGCCGCGCACCGCCGAGCTCACCGCGTGCGTGACGGTGAGTTCTCGGTTGGTGGTGATGAGCGCCCGCTGCACCCGCTCGAGGTACGCGCCGACGACGAACGCGAATGCGAGGATCCCCGTCGCCACGATCACGAACTCAGCGATGCGGCTCTCGTCCGCCGGCAGCGCCTGGTCCAGGACGGTCTCGCGGAAGACCACGATCAGGACCGTGAAGACGAGCGGGAGGACGATCGACGCCCACTTGAAGCGCGAGAGATCGCCGTCGGGACGCTGGGTGCCCACGGCGCCGAATGTACCGTTCGATACAGGACCTCCTCAGGGCCGAGTGGCCCATCCGGGCCGGGGCAAGAGGGCCCGCAAGCGGCCCCCGCCGAGCGCTGGTGGAGAGGAGGCGGTGCTTCCACGCACCGCCGCCGTCGCCCGAGGTCATTGCGCGGCAACCGTCACCGTGTCCATCGCCACCGGCGAGGTGGCGATCTTGTGCGGGCTGCCCGAGTTGGGCAGCGTGGCGATGGCGCCCACGGCGCTCGTCCCCGAGGTGCGCCCGCGGTGGGCACGGTGGGCTGGCTGGAGACCGTGGAACGTCCTCCTGCGAGGACCAGGACGATGGCGAGCGGCCAACCGCGAGCGGGTCGGGCCATGCCGCGCAGAGGAGCGGCCGCGCATGCACTTCGGCCTGCGGCTGCCTGGGGATCCCGATCCGGGGGTCGGGCGCATTCATGTCCTTTGGGTCTGGGCCGGCGGCCGGCGCGACTGCCACCCTTGCGAGCAGTGCGGTGCCTCAGCGTGTGGGCAGGGCGACTGTCCACTCCACGTGGGCGCTCGACGAGTGGTCGCAGATGCAGGTCACCACGCGGCCGGAGGGCTCACTCCCCCCCGCCGCCAGCTCCAGCGGGGCGGATCTGCTTCGGCTGACGATCGACGGACGGCCGATGGCAGCTCAGCCGGGTCAGACCGTGCTCGAGGTCGCCCGGGCCAACGGCGCATACGTTCCCAGCCTGTGCTACCACCCGCGGACCGGGCAGGCCGGCCTCTGCCGCGTCTGCGTTGCCGAGGTCGACGGCACTGACGGCCTCCAGGCGACCTGCACCCTGACGGCGCGTGACGGGATGGCCATCCGGACCCAGACCCCCCGGGTGCTCGAGGCCCGCCGCCAGAACGTCGAGCTGCTGCTCGCCTCCGGCACCCATGACTGCCTGGTGTGCGAGGCCAACGGCCGATGCGAACTCCAGGAAGCGGCGTACCGGCTCGGCGTTGCGCGGCCGGCCTTCAGGAGCCCGGACTCGCCACGCCCGGTCGACGCGTCAAGCCAGTTCATCGTGCGGGACCTCGACAAGTGCATCCGCTGCTTCCGGTGCATCCGCGGCTGCTCCGACCTGGTGGTCAACGAGGTCCTTGAGATGGGCTATCGGGGCACCCGCTCGGCCGTCGTCTGCGACGGGGACGTCCCCCTCGGCGAATCGTCGTGCGTGTCCTGCGGCGAGTGCGTCCAGCTGTGCCCGACGGGTGCCCTCACCGAGCGGAAGGCGATCGGCTTGGGGCGTCCGTGGGAGCTTTCCCGGGTCCGCACGACGTGCGAGTACTGCGGCGTCGGCTGTCAGGTGGAGCTCCACGTGGACCGCGCGGCGAACCGGATCGTCCGGGTGACGGGCGTGGAGGGCACGCCCCCCAACGACGGGATGCTGTGCGTGAAGGGCCGCTTCGGCTACGACTTCGCGTCCAGCCAGGACCGGCTCACGAGCCCTCTGCTCCGGCGGACCCGCGACGCTCCCCTCGAGCGGGTGGGCTGGGATGAGGCCCTCGACTTCGCCGCCACGCGGCTGGCGGCCGTCCGCGAGCGCCACGGGCCGGATGCGATCGGCGTGATCGCCTGCGCGCGGTCCACCAACGAGAACAACTTCGCGGCGATGAAGTTCACCCGGGCCACCCTCGGCACCAACAACATCGACCACTGCGCGAGAACCTGACACGCCCCCACCGTCGCCGGTCTGGCGACAAGTTTCGGGTCAGGGGCGATGACCAACTCCATCGCGGAGATCGAGCAGGCGAAGGTGCTCCTGGTCATCGGGTCCAACACCACCGAGGCGCACCCCGTCATCTCGTACTACATGAAGCGGGCCCACCGCCGAGGGGCCGTGCTCATCGTGTGCGACCCGCGCAGGATCGACTTGTGCCGGTGGGCGGACATCCACGTCCAGCACCGGATCGGCTCGGACATCGCCCTGGTCAACGGGCTGATGCACGAGATCATCGAGCAGGGCTGGGCGGACCTCGAGTTCATCGAGGCGCACACGGAGGGGTTCGAGGAGTTCCGGGCGGCTGTCGCCCGCTATCCGGTGGAGCGGGCGAGCGAGATCACGGGCGTCTCCCCCGACCTGATCCGGCGCGTGGCGCGCGTGCTGGGCGAGGCCGAATCCGCCGCGGTCTACTACACGCTGGGCATCACCGAGCACGTCTCCGGAACGGCCAACGTGATGGCGCTGGCCAACCTGCAGATGCTGCTCGGCAACCTCGGGCGCCCCGGCACAGGGCTCAATCCGCTGCGCGGACAGAACAACGTGCAGGGCGCGTGCGACATGGGGGCACTGCCCAACGTCTACCACGACTACCAGCGGGTGGACGACCCCCAGGTGGCGGCCAAGTTCGAGCGGGCCTGGGGACGCCCCGGCCTCTCGCGCACGCTGGGCCGGACGTTGCCGTCAATGATGGCCGGCCTGGAGGACGGCAGCCTGCGGGCGCTCTATGTGTTCGGCGAGAACATCATGATGAGCGAGCCCAACAGCGCGCACACGGCCGCCCGACTCGCGGCGGCCGACCTGGTCATCGTGAACGACATCTTCGAGAACGAGACGACCGCCTTCGCGGACGTCGTGTTCCCGGCCACTTCCTGGCCCGAGGTGGAGGGGACCTTCACCAGCACCGAGCGGCGCGTCCAGCGTGTGCGCCGGGCGCTCGATCCACCCGGCGAGGCGCGCGACGACTGGTGGATCTTCGCGGAGCTCTCCCGTCGTCTGGGCTACGACCTCGGGTGCACGAGCCCGGCTCAGATCTGGGAGGAGCTGCGGGAGCTGGGCACGAGCTACCGCGGCATCACCTGGGAGCGCTGTGAGGACGTCGGCGTGCAGTGGCCGGCCCCGACGCCGGGCCATCCCGGGACCCCGTACCTGCACGCCGCCGGCCACTTCGTGCGGGGGCGGGGGAGGTTCATGCCCACCGAGTGGGTGCCGCCCGCCGAGCAGCCGAATGCCGACTATCCGCTCGTCCTGAGCACCGGCCGGCGGCTGTGGCACTACGAGACGGGCACCCAGACGCGGCGTGCGGGCGGATTCGAGCAGGTGCTCGGCGAGGAGCTGATCGAGATCAACCCCGACGACGCGACGCAGCTCGGGGTCGTCGACGGCGAGATGGTTCGGGTGTCGTCTCGACGCGGCTCGGTGGCGGTTCGGGCGCGGGTGACCGACCACTCGCCGCCCGGCGTGTGCTGGATGGCGCTCCACTTCCACGAGGCCAGCGCCAACGTGCTCACGACGGAGGCGGGCGATCCGGTCACCGGGACCCCGGAGCTGAAGCACTGCGCGATTCGGGTGGACAGGCTGCCGGCGGGGGGTGGCCCGCGATGACGGCGCGCACGATGGCCGGGGCGGCGGTGGGGCCGGGCGCCGTCGAAGGTCCCGCTGGCGCAGGCGGGCTCACGCGGCAGGCGTGGCGTTCCGCGATCGAGTCGCGCTTCCCGCGCGACCCCGGCCTCGTGATCCCGGTCCTCCAGTACATCCACGACACGGCGGGCTTCCTGCCCGAGCCCGCGATGGCGGGCGCGGCGGACCACCTTGGCGTCTCCGCGAGCCGGCTGTTCGGCGTGGCCAGCTTCTACGCCCAGTTCCACTTCGAGCCCCGCGGCGCCCACGTCGTCACGGTCTGCCGCGGAACCGCCTGCCACGTCCGCGGCAGCGCCGAGGTGCTCCGCGCCCTCGAGGGGCGCCTCGGCGTGCCGGCTGGCGGCACCACGCCCGACCTGGGCGTCACCCTGGAGACGGTGGCCTGTTTCGGCTCGTGCGCCCTCGCCCCGGTGGTCGTCTGCGACGGCCGCGTCCACGGGCGGCAGACCGGTGGCACGGCGTGGGCCATCGTGGACGCGGCCCGTCGCGGGCAGGCGGTGGGCCGGGCCCCATCGCGGCCCGATGCTGCGAGCGGTGGCGGCGGCCGGCCGGCGACCCGCATGGCGAGCCTCGCCGACCTCGACGGGCGCCTCTCCGAGGCCCGGGAGCGCTGGCGGCTACGGCACGGCAGCCGTCCCATGATCGCGGTCGGCACGGCGACCTGCGGGCTGGCGGCCGGGGCTGGCGCCGTGCTCGCGGAGATCCGGGGGGCGGTGACCAGGCTCGGCGCGGCCGTCGAGGTGGTCGAGGTGGGCTGCCTGGGCATGTGCCACGCGGAGCCCCTCGTCGAGATCGCCCTGCCAGGGCTGCCGCGGGTGCTCTACGGCGAGGTCAAGCCCGACACGGTGGGCGCGATCCTCGAGGCCCACCTCGGGCGGCGCGAGCCGGTGACCGCCCTCGCCCTGGCCACCGATGGCGACGGTGCGCTGCCGGGGATCCCGCGGCTCTGGGACCTGCCGGCGATGCGCTCCCAAGTCCGGATCGCCCTGCGGAACTGCGGTGTGATCGACCCGAGCTCTGCCGACGACTACCTCGCCCGCGGCGGCTACGCCGGGCTGCGCCGCGCCCTGGCGATGCCGCCCGAGGCCGTGATCGACGAGGTCAGGGCGTCGGGCCTGCGCGGTCGCGGCGGGGCGGGCTTCCCGACAGCGGCCAAGTGGGCATTCTGCCGGGCGGCCACGGGCGCCCGGAAGTACGTGATCTGCAATGGCGACGAGGGCGACCCGGGGGCGTTCATGGACCGCTCGGTCCTCGAGGGCGACCCGCACGCCGTGCTCGAGGGGCTGAGCATCGCCGCCTACGCCATCGGCGCCAGCCACGGGTACGTCTACGTCCGGGCGGAGTACCCGCTCGCGGTGGCGCGCCTTGAGGGCGCCGTGGCCCAGATGCGCGACCTCGGGCTGCTCGGCCACGACGTGCTGGGCACGGGGTTCTCGTTCGATGTCGAGCTCAGGCTCGGAGCGGGCGCCTTCGTGTGCGGCGAGGAGACCGCGCTGATCGCCAGTCTGGAGGGCCGCCGCGGGATGCCCAGACCGCGGCCGCCGTTCCCGGCCGTCAGGGGGCTGTTCGGGCAGCCCACGAACATCAACAACGTCGAGACGTTGGCCAACGTGGCGAGCATCCTGCGCGAGGGGTCGGCGTGGTACGCCGCCCTCGGCACGCCCGCCAGCAGGGGGACCAAGACCTTCGCCCTGACCGGCAAGGTGCGCCGGCCCGGATTGATCGAGGTCCCGCTGGGGATCACGCTCGGCGAGGTCGTCCACGGCATTGGCGGGGGGATTGCCGCCGGCGGTCGGTTCAAGGCGGCGCAGACGGGCGGACCCTCCGGCGGCTGCCTGCCCGCGGGCCTGGCAGACCTGCCGATCGACTACGAGCACCTCAAGGAGGCCGGCTCGATCATGGGCTCGGGCGGCCTCGTGATCCTCGACGAGGGCACCTGCATGGTGGATCTCGCCCGCTACTTCCTGACCTTCACCCAGGCCGAGTCCTGCGGTCAGTGCACGCCCTGCCGGGAGGGCACAGCCCGAATGCTCGCCGTCCTGGAGCGGATCTGTGCCGGCGACGGACGGCTCGAGGACGTGGCCGAGCTGGAGGCGCTCGCCCGGACCGTGAGCTCGACGTCGCTGTGCGGGCTCGGCCAGACTGCGGCCAACCCGGTGACCACGACCCTCCGCTACTTCCGCGACGAGTACCTGGAGCACATCGAGCGCCGCCGCTGCCGGGCCGGGACCTGCCCCGCGCTGGTCGTCGCGCCCTGCACCAACCAGTGCCCGGCCGGGGTCGAGGCGCACCGCTACGTTCGGCTCGTCAGCCAGGGCCGATTCGAGGAGGCCTACCTCGTGGTGCGCGAGAAGCTGCCGCTGCCGTCGGTGTGCGGGGTCGTCTGCTTCCACCCCTGCGAGCGCTCCTGCCGCCGCGGCGAGCTCGACGAGCGGGTCGCCGTGCGCGCCCTCAAGAACGCCGCCGTGCGCTACGGCGGGACGGCCGAGGCGCGGGTGCCGCTGCCGCAGCGGGCGCCGTCCGGGAAGTCGGTGGCCGTGGTCGGCTCCGGGCCTGCGGGCCTGACGGCCGCCTACTACCTTGCCCGGGTCGGCGGCCACCGAGTGACGGTGTACGAGGCGCTCGAGCAGGCCGGTGGCATGCTCCGCTACGGGATCCCGCGCTACCGCCTGACCGACGCCGCCCTGGAGCGCGACCTCGACATCGTCCGCGCGGCTGGCGTCCGGATCGTCACCGGGGCCGAGATCCGCTCCATGGACGACCTCTGGGCGCAGGGCCACCACGCGGTCTTCCTGTCGTCGGGGGCGCATGCGACCGACTCGCTGGGCGACGGGTCGCAGGAGATCGAGGGCGTCGTGGACGGGGTGGCGCTGCTGCGGGACGTGGCCGCCGGTCGTCCCGTCGCGGTGGGCCGACGAGTCGCCGTGGTGGGCGGCGGCAACACCGCCATCGACACCGCCCGGACGGCACTCCGAATCGGCGCGGCGGAGGTGACCATCCTGTACCGCCGCGACCGCTCGGGAATGCCGGCCGACGACCACGAGGTGGAGCAGGCGCTGCTGGAGGGCGTCCGCCTCGAGACCCAGGTGGCGCCAGTCTCGGTCCGACGAGCGGGCCGGCGCGTGACCGCCTCGCGAGGCGCTGCAGACGGGACCTCGGGGCAGGACGACGGGGGCCTCGACCTTCGCTGCCAGCGGGTCCGCCTCGGCGCCCTGGACGCGGACGGGCGTCGGCGCCCGGAGCCGATCCCCGGCAGCGAGTTCACCGTCCGCTACGACACCGTGCTCTCGGCGGTCGGGCAGCACCCCGACGTGCCCGAGGAGTGGGGCGTGGCTACCGGCGGCCGATCGCGGATCGAGGTGCTGCCGGGATCGCACCAGACGTCCATCCCGGGTGTCTTCGCCGGCGGCGACGCGGTGCTCGGCCCGGCCTCCGTGATCTACGCCATCGCGCACGGCCGTGCCGCCGCGCAGGAGATCGACCGGTACCTCGGTGGGAGCGGCGACATCGAGGAGCGGCTCGCGCCTGCGGAGCCCGTCATCGGGCTGTCGTCGATGCCGCCCGAGCGCGGGAGCCGCGGCCGCCTGCCGATCCCGGTCCGCGAGCTCGACACGCGGCTGCGCTCATTCGACGAGGTGGAGCTGGGCTACACGCCTGAGGAGGCGGTCGAGGAGGCGAGCCGCTGCCTGCGCTGCGACCTCCGCGAGACCGCCCGGTAGCGGCCCGGCTTGCGGCGCGCCCGCCGCTTCGACAGGCGGCCGCCGGGCGGCCACGCCCGTCCGGT
>JAKAMV010000850.1 GCA_021812735.1 Chloroflexota bacterium
CGGCGACAGGCGGTTGATGCCCGCGCTGATCACCATCACCAGGATGAACTGCCCGATCAGCAGCGGGAGGAAGATCGTGGCCGCAGCCTGGGTGATCGCCGCGCTGGTGGCGGTCAGGTAGGAGACGCCCGCCGTCAGCATGAGGCCCGCGAACATCCAGCCGAACGCCCCGACGAGGAGCTGCTGGACGAGGGCCGGTGCAGGCCGGACGCCGTACATGGATTGGCCGGGATAGGGTCGGAAGTTCATGGCTCGCTCACTTCAGGTGGGGTCGGCGCGGGCTTGGTCCGCGTCTTGGCGCTCGACCGGTGCGGCCCGCTGGTTCGGACCGTCGTCGAGCTGCGTGATTCGGCTTGCTCCGCCAAGCGGGCGAGAATCCAGAGCAGGTCCGCGAGGCGGTTCAGGTATGGCAGGACGAAGCTATCGCGGATCCCCGCATCATTGTCGGCCAGCGTGACAGTTCTGCGCTCAGCCCGACGGACGATCGTGCGGGCGAGCTCGATGCCGGCGGACACGCGGGTCTCGCCGGGGACGATGAACTCGCGCGGGAGCTCGATCGCGGCCTCGGCCTCGCGCAGGACCGCCTCGATGCCCTCGAGCATCGCCTTCGACACCCGGGTCTGGCCGTCCACCTGGCGATCGCGCGAGTCGGGCGCCGTCGCCAGCTCCGCGCCCGCGACGAACAGCTCGCGCTGGATCCGGAGGACCAGCCGCCCGAGACTGCCGAAGTTGGGCGACAGGGCGCCCTGCTGGTGCTTGCTCGCGAGCTCGGCGCGGGCGATCCCGAGCGCGGCCACGGCCTCGTCGACCGTGCCGAACGCCTCGGTCCGGAGGTCGTC
The DNA here is from genome assembly GCA_021812735.1 of Chloroflexota bacterium. Next base: position 840 of record JAKAMV010000850.1, read on the forward strand.
CTTGCGGACGCGGGCGCTGTCGAACAGGAGGCCGGTCGTCCCGTCATCGCCACGGCCAGTGGCGACAACGCTGCGGAACGGGAGGCGGCTGCTCATCGGGATCGTCTGGTCGTGTGGGCCCTGGAGGCGCGGCGTCGTTGGCCGGCGGCGCGTCGTGGGCGGCCGCTCACCACATGAGGCCGGCATCGCGCGGGTCCCAGCGCTCAGCGAGGAGCGTGACCTGGACGTCGTGGTCGACGACGCTCTCGGCCTGCTCCTTGACCTGCTGGATCATCGCCCCGGCGTACGGGCAGAACGGCGTGGTCAGGATCATCTTGATCTCGGTGGACTCAGGCCCGAGGATGATCTGCTTGATCAGGGCCAACTCCACCACGTTCATCCCGATCTCGGGATCGACGACGGCGCGGAGCGCGTCGAGGATCGCGTACTCGGTGGCGCGGCGCTGCGCGTCGAAGGCGGCGTCGGCGGCTGCCGACGCGGACGCGGTGGGGGCGTTGGGCTGGATCTCGTTCATGACCCAGAAATCCTAGCACCGTGCTGGGAAATGACCATCTTCGGGCGGAGCCGGCGCGGGCACCCCGCTCCGACGCCGGGCGCCGCGCCTCGGATCGCTCGTACCGCCGCCCGGTTCGTCGGCCCACCATTCCTCCCCCGGGAGGCGCCTAGGGTTCGGTGTTGGCCCGTGGCTTCCCAGGACGAGGAAATGGGGGCCGAACGTTGCGGAATCGGCGTCCCAGCGTCGGATGGCCCGGATTGGCGCCGCCGGGAGGAGAAATGGCGGTCGCCGCTGCGACACGCGTCGAATAAGTGCGGCCAAAGCGTCCCCGCGGACCATGGCGGCATGAACGACCTTCAGTTCGGGTCACGTGTTAGGGCGGTTCGTATCCGCCTCGGCTGGCGCCAGAGTGATGTCGCGGGCGCGGCGCGAGTAAGCGCCACGACGGTCTGGCGCGTGGAGCACGGTCGACTTGACCGGCTTCAGCTGGGCACCATCCGCAAGGTGCTCAAGTCGCTCGAGATTGACATGCCGCTCCAGGCCTACTGGCGCGGCGGCGACCTAGACCGCCTGGTCGACGAGCGCCACGCACTGCTCAGCGGCGTCGCCGGTGGCCTGCTCGTGAACGCGGCCTGGGTCGTCCAGGCCGAGGTGACGTTCTCCGTCTACGGGGAGCGTGGTTCGATCGACATCCTGGCTTGGCACCCGGCAACCCGAACCCTCCTCGTCGTGGAGGTGAAGAGCTCACTCAACTCGATCGAGGAGACGCTGCGACGGCAGGACGTCAAGGTCCGGCTTGCCAGGGGCATCGCGAGGGAGCGTTTCGGCTGGAAGGCGAGCGCCACTGCGTCGATGCTGGTGCTGCCCGACGACACCACATCGCGACGTCGGGTCGATCGGCACGGAGCCGTGTTGGGCGAGTTGTTTCCAGTCCGTGGGGCCGAGGCGCGATCATGGCTTCGCTCACCGTCCGGCGCTGTCGGGCTGCTGATCTTCCTGTCATCACCGAATGGCACGCGCCTGTCACCGACACGTCGTGTCCGGCGCCGGACGCCCTCGCAAGGCGACAACGCCGCTCGGCCGCCTGCCATGACCGCCAACCTTTCTCGGATGGATGCCTAACCGAAGGCCCGCGGCAGCAAGCTCTGCAGTCGCGATTCCGCAACCGTCGACCACCGTTTCGTCGCCCTGATCGAAAGTCGCGGCCTCATGGACGGGCGGCCACGGGTCTGGCCACTTGCGCAACTGCGCAACTAATGGCACGATGGCGGCCCGCAGACATCAGCCAGGAGCGCTTCGTGCAGGACCGGTCGTTCACCTTCATCACCCGGCTCGCGCCGGTCCCCTTCGCGGAGCTGCGGCCGAAAGTCGAGGCCGCGCTCAAAGCCGAGGGCTTCGGCGTCCTCACCGAGATCGACGTCCAGGCGACGCTGAAGGCCAAGCTCGACGTGGACCGACCGCCGTTCCTCATCCTCGGCGCGTGCAACCCCAGCCTCTCGCACCGGATGCTGGGCGTGGAGCCGTCACTGGGGGCGATGCTGCCGTGCAACGTGGTCCTGCGGGAGGACGGTGACGCAGTGGTGGTCGAGATGGTGGACCCGCGGATGATGGTCGGCATGGTGGACAACGCCGTGGTCCGCGAGATCGCCGAGGACGCGCGCGGGCGGCTTCGGAAGGCGATGACGACGATCGAGGGCGAGTTCGCGGCGGCGCAGTAGCCGGGCGAAGCGCCGGATAGCCGGACGAGGGACGAAGCGCCAGACGAGGGACGAAGGAGCCCCCGCGGAGCCCCCTAGACCACGACCCCCGGGATCCGCAGCCCCGCCGGCAGCCGATCCGCCTCGGCCGGGGTGAGCCCCGGCCCGTCGAGCGATCCGTCGGCCGCGAAGAACTCGGCGTACCGCGCCCGGTTCGACCCCGCGTACGCGTACGCCTGGGCGATCCCCATCAGCTTGAGCTCGGGGTAGTCCTTGAGCAGGTCGGTCACCGTGGCGCCCCCGCGCCGGAGCTCGAGCACCTGGCGCACGGTGAGGCGGGACCCGTAGCAGAACGGCTCGCCGTTCATCACGAGCGGGTCTGACTTGACCCACTTGATCGTCATTGCGTCGCGAGCTCCTAGATGCCCTTGTAGAGCTTCGAGGTGACCGGGTTCCACTCGCGAGCGTCGCCGCGAACGTTGTGGAACCGGCGATAGATGGCCACCGCGGCGTCCACCGCCCGATCCGCCGTCGCCATCTCGGCCTGGTTCAGCACGCCGCGCGACGCTTCGCGCACGCCCTCAAGCAGGTGGCCCACGTCCATCACGGCCACCTTGCGGCGGCGGAAGACGGTCGCCGAGTTCTCGGCGAACTGCGTCAGGAAGAACGTGTCGTCGGACGCGACGCAGAGAGCGAGGCGGTCCACGAGCGCCTCGGCGT
>JAKAMV010000851.1 GCA_021812735.1 Chloroflexota bacterium
GTCGGCGGCCCCGCCGGCGGCCGAGGCGGCCCAGGAGGCGGCCCTGGAGGCCCGGCCGTCCGCGGCGGCGGCCCGGGCGGCCCGGGCGGCGTCCCTGCTGGTCGTCCCGTCCACGATGGGCGGCGTGGCATCGAGCCGATCGGCAACCTTGTCCAATCCGGCCGATCGGAGGGCGGCGACGGCGTGGACATGGATTGCCCGGTCGGCGCACCAGCGCGCCCAGGCGACGATCACGTCCCGCGTCCAGCCCTCGACCGGCCGCAGGAGGCGTCCCCTGCTGCCGCCGACTTTCGTCTTGCCGACGACAGCGTCGTCAAGCTCCATCCACCAGGCCCGATCGCTGGCCCACTCGGCCACCTGGTCGGGCAGGGCGCCGAAGACCATCGGGGCGCAGGAGTCGACGGCCTCGCTGGTGATGGCCGTGCGGCCGTCGGCGACGTGGGCCGAGACCACCCACTTGCCGGGCGACCAGGTGCCGTCGGCCTTCCGCGTCGGAAGGGGCCACGGGCGGCCCTGGATGGGGCTGCGGCCCGTGGATCGCACGGTCTTGACGACGATCATGGTGCTCACGAGACACGCTCCCAAAGCGTCGCCGGCTGCTCCATCCGGGCCGCCGTCTCACGGAGCGCCCGGGCCGTCAGGAGTTGCGTGATCGCGCGCCGCCGCAGGGCCAGCGCGCAGGACCGCACGACCGCGGGGTCCGACTCGAGATGGATGCCCTCGCCGGCGGACACGACCGGCCAGCCGGCGAGGCGCAGCTCCTGCATGGCCGCCTGCAGGTCGCGGACCTGCCCCCGACGGAACCCCCACAGGGCATACGCGGCGTCGCGCTGCGTGCGGGTCGCCCCATCGGCGAGGAGGATGAGGAGGTCGGCGGCGTCCGACGACAGGGACGCGATGTCCGGGCGGTTCACGCCGGCACCTCCGCGCCCGACGTGTCGCTGGAACTGGCCAGCGCCTCCGCGATGTCCTCCGCAGAGAAGGCGTCGGCCGGCCCGGGCTCTGCGAGCCCGAGGTCCACTGCGATCCGCCGCCAGTCCTCCGGGGAGAGAAGATCCGGGGTGCGCCCGCCCGCGACGAGGAGGTAGGCCCCCTCCACCTTGGCCTTGATGATCCCGGCCTGGGAAGCTTCGGTGCGGACGCGGGCTGCCGTCCACGGCGCGGAGAGCGTGGTGGCGGCATCGGTCTCGGCGGCCGCGTCATCGGACGGGATCGCCCGGGGCGCCGTGGCACCCTTGCCCGACCTGATCACCGCCCCGAACAGGCTGGCGAACGTCGGCTCCTGGATGCGGGCGTTGAGCGCGTGGATGCCGGTCCGGTCCTTGAGGATGATGGCCTCGCGGCCGGTGGCGGTCGGGACCAGGCGCAGGATCGTGTCGAAGTAGTAGCCGGTGGACTTCTCGGCGTCGGCTTTCTGGCCGACCGTCACGACCTCGCCGTGCTGGCGCTCCTGTTCCGCTTTCTCGCGGGCGGTCACGATGACGTGGACCGGCAGGTTGCCGAGCTCCGTCATGAGGGCCTTGTACGCCCGCTTGATCCGGCCCCAGTCGAGCATCTCGAGGTCCGTGTCGTCCGGGTCTCCGCCGCGGTTCTTGCGTCGGTTGACCTCGGCCCGCTTGATGAGCGCCGCGTCCTGGAGGACCTCATAGATGACCGTCACCGGATCGATCACGAGCGTCCCGTAGGCGTCCGGGTTGGACGCGATGTAGGCGACCGCGGCCTGCACGTCGCGGTACGTCTTGGTGGGCAACACGTCGAAGTGCGAGAGCCCATGCGTCCCGGCACGCCGGGCGTAGAACGCCGTGCCGCCCTCCGTGTCGATCATTGCGATGCGACCCGGCGATGTGAGCGAGAAGTACGTCTTGCCGACCCCAGCCGCTCCGAACACGAGCGCCTTGACCTTGGGGACCACCGCCTCGGCTGGATGGAAGGGGTTGCTAGGCTGCGACATCGACGACCTCCCTCGTGTCGAACCCGGTCCACGCCGGGCACGTCGGCTTCACGGCACAGTCATTGCAGGCGAAGGCGACGGAGCGGCCGTTGGGCAGGTGTAGTCCGGTCTCGTCGGCCCACCGGCGGACGCGCTCGCGCTGCACCGCCCGCGCCGCGAGGGCATCGATTTGCTCTGCCGTGCGGGTTGCCCGCTGGACATCCAGCCACGGCTTGCGTGCCTCGGGTCGCCACAGCTTCACGTCGGCGGGCGGATTGGCCCAGATCAGTCCAACGAGCCCGACCCGGACCGGGATCACGCCGTAGACCTCGCGCATCGCCCAGCCGTAGTAGGTCAGCTGCTCATCCGTGTCGGCGCGCCGATCCTCGAGGCGCCGCTCCGAGGTTTTGAGGTCCTCCACCGAGCCATCCGCCCACACGAGGTCGAGGTGGGCGTGGAAGACGATCCCCTCGTGCTCCCAGTGCAGCTCGTGCTGCTCGGCGTAGAGGCTCGGGGCGGTTGGGTAGACTTCGCGGATCCACAGGTCGACGAGCCCGATCGCCTTCGCGGTCATCTCATCGAGGCGCGCGAAGGGAAGACCCTCGGCCTCCGCGATGCGGGTGACGATGGCCGGCACGTTGGCCGGCACATCATCCCGGAGGATGGTGCAGATCGCCTCATCCACCGCCGACCCGACGGCCATCCGCGGGGACACGGTGCGTCGCGCTCCGTCCCGGTAGCGGGCGTCCCGCCACTGGCACTCGTCGAAGCCGCGATCCCCGGAGTAAGAGCGGTGCGTGGGGTCCTGGCAGCGCGTCATTTTCCCCACGCCTCCTGCAGCTCCCCGGTGCTCCAGTCACTCAGGTCCACCGCCACCCCGTCCTCCAGCCGCCGCCGCTCGACCGCCACGAGCCGGTCCCACAGGTCGCGGATGACGCGGATGGCGTGGTTGCAGCGCTCGGCCCGCTCCCGCCAGTACGAGCCCGGCATGGCGTGGAAGCGGCTGCGTTCGGACCGCTGGTGGGCGACCTCCTCGAGGAGCACGCGGCGCACCTCGGGGTCGAGGAACACGGGGTAGCTCACGACGCTGCCGCCCCGGCGGCACCGGGCAAGTAGGTGCCGTCCCAGTAGCCGCGGACGCTCGAGGGACCGACCTGCGCGATCTCCCCGCTCGCGGGGGGCGCCGCCCCCTCCGCGTCCATGTCGGCGCGGATCTCGTCGAGGGCCGCCTGGAGGGCGTCGAGGACGGAGCGGTCCCCGACGAAGACGTAGATCGTCAGGTCGGGACCAGTGAAGTCGATGGACCGGACGACGGGAGCGCTACGGATGAAGCTCGGCGAGATCGTGTTCGCCTCGGGGTGGACCATGATGGTTCCGCGTGTGGCCATGTCTGCTACCCTCTCCTTGCTCTGTGAGTGCCCCCGCCCGGGCGTCCAATCCGCGGGCGGGGGCTTTCGTCTGTCAGGCGTCAACGAGCCGCCCGTTCAGCAAGGCCGCCAGGGCGATCGCCGGTCGTGGGCGCGGGAAGACCGGCCCGGCCGGCTCGTTGACGCGGCCGCCGAGCCGCCCGAAGACGACCCCGAAGCCGCCCTCGCGGACCTCGCAATAAGCCCGCGCCGGCCCGTACCCGTCGGCCGGCGTCGGGATGCCCGCGGCAATGGCCGCCAGGCTTCGCGCTGGAGCCGGCCCGCTAGGCCGTGGCGCCACGGAAGGGGCCGGAGTGGTGTGGGACAGCGGGGCCGGGGTGTCCACGCTCAGCGGCAAGGCCAACTGGGGGCCTGTTGTTACGGAACGGTCCCGCGAGGCATAGACACG
>JAKAMV010000852.1 GCA_021812735.1 Chloroflexota bacterium
CCACGGGGACATGCCCCCCGCCCTGGTCGTGTCGGACCTCGAGCTTCGCACGGTATCCGTCCCGGACCTTCTCCCGGAGGTCGTCGCTGTAGTTCTGCGCGTCGAGCGCCTCCGCCTGCATCTGCTGCCAATCTTGCGGATTGCCCGAGATGAGTCGCCGGTCCGCCATCACCCAGGCCACCCCGTGCGGATGCAGCACGTCCTCGACGATCTCGAGCGTCTTGCGCAAGTTGCGCTGCCAGCGGTCGAAGTAGCCACAGACGAGCACGTCGAACGACTCGGATTGAACGTCCTCGATGAGTTGCCGCATGGTCAGTGTCTTCCACACGGTCTTGCCCGAGTGCGCGACCACGTACGCCGGGCCGCCGTCCACCACCCCGAACCGCTCGCGAAACACGGCGCAGTTGCGCCGCTGCGCGTTGCCGTCGTGGCGGTCGAACTGCCTCTGGCGTGACTCGCGAATCCAGTCTCGTCCGCGGAGGCCCTCCAAGCCCTCGAACGACGACGCCGGCTTACGCACGCCGCAGTCCAGTCATGCGGCCACCGCCTCGGGCTGGTCGGCGAGGCCGGCGTGGTTGAGCGCGAAGAGCAGTGCCTCCTCGAACGAGCTCAGATCCGGGGACACCGCGCGCCCGGGTGCCGCCGCTGCGCGATCGGCCGCGGCTTGCCGCTGGACCCGGTGCGGGAGATCCTGCGCGGACGTCCGGACGCATGCGGTATCCGATTCGCCCGCGCGTCCGACTGGCACGTCCCGACCTCCTGCGTCTGCTCGCGGTCCCCGACTGACGATCTGCCTCGTCGGGCTCGCGGTGACCTTGGGGAAGACGTGCCTCTCGTCAATAGCGCGGGCGCGGCGTCCGTCGCGCCGCCGCAGAATGTGTTGACACGACGCACCGTCATACCTGCGTGAACGCGGGAATCCGCGGGCCTGGAGGCGGCGCCGGGCGTGGGATGGTCTGCTCACGGTCGAGCGGCGACTAGCGCCTTCCTCGATCCGGGTGCGACGGGCCCGGGCTCCCGAACCACAGTGCAATCCGGACAACCAGGATCACGATCTTCGCGGTGTCGCGCAGAGGGGCGAATGACTGATCGGGGGGCGACGCCCCGGCCAGAACGCGGAGCGCGAGGAGGGCGGTCATGCCTTCGAGCGGAGAGGGCGACCTGCCGCTCGCGAGAGCCACAGCGTGCACCGCGGCGAGGACGGCGATCGTCGTCACCCACTGCCCGAGGCGCGCAGCCAGAAACCAGCGATGCGCAGCTGTCGACCACGGCACGCTCGCCCGGCGCTGGGCAGGCGACGTCGGAGGGCGCTCGGCGCCATCACGAGGACTTCGCGACGGCTCCTGCCGGAACGCCGCCAGGAGGTGCGCGTATGCGGCGTTCACCTGCGTCATGGCGGCGACGGAACCGCCGCGGTCAGGATGGTGGAGCTTGGCCAGGCGGCGATAGGCGTGGTGCACGGTGGCGGTGTCACAGCCCACCGGCACTCCGAGCACGTCGTAGGGGTTCACCTCGTCAGGTCCGCCGACCAGGTGCGCCCCAGGCGAGCCAGCGGAGCAGGCCCCAAGCGAGCGCGGCCACGGCCCCGGACGCCGCCCCTACGAGGAGCGCCGCGAGGAGCACCAGGAGGAGCCCGCCGCGGAGCACGAGGCGGACCACGCGCAGCCCTGTCACGTCGCGCTCGGTCCCCGCAGGGCGTCCTCGATGGCCGCCGCGAGCACCTCGCCTGACAGCGTCCGGTCGGGCGCGGCGAGGAGAGCATCTGCGAGGCGGGTGATCGCGCCGACCTGTGGGCGCAGCTCCTCGACCACCTCGTCCCACAGTCGCTCGGCCTCGGAGCGCACCGCCTCGTACCGCGCCCGGCGCATTGCCTCGGCGCCGTGCGGCCAGCCGGGTCCTTCGAGCACGGCCTCGTCGTGGGGGTGGGTGAGCTCGTAGGCGGCCGTCAGCTGCTCGGTCGCCTCGCGGCGGTCCTGGTCGGCACCGGCGGTGACGCCGTCGCGCCCGAAGAGCAGCTGCTCCGCGGCGGCACCCGCGAAGCGCAGCCCCGCCAGCCGCCGCAGTTCCGCCGGCCCGCGCCGCCTGACGGCCACCGGCTCGGCGAGCGCGGTCGAGCCGTCCCGCTCGCCCACCTGCACGCTCGTCACCGCCCCCGGCCCCCAGGTCAGGCGGCCATAGATGGCGTGCCCGGCCTCGTGGCGGGCGATGGCCGCGTGGTCCTGCCGCTCCGGGGCCAGGGGATCGCGGATCAGGTAGCGCTCGCCGATCAGCTCGAGGACGAGCTCATCGCGCAAGGACGGGGCCCCGGGCAGGAGCAGCGCGCGCGTGATGGCCAGTTCCGGTAGGGCGGCGAGCTCGGCCTCCGACCAGGTCGTGGTGCGCTCGGCGATGCGCGCGAGATCGAGCGTCGCGGCTCCGGGCAGCCCCTCGGTCGCCCGCCGCACGATCTCCCGGCGTTCCTCGCGGGTGGGCAGGTCCAGCGCGATACGCGGGGCGAGCCGGCCGGGCCGGGTGGCGGCCACCGACAGGTGGGCGGCATCGGCGGTGGTGAGGGCGAGCGTGATGGGCGCCGCCTCGGGACGCTCGGCCACCCCGTCGAGGGCCGCGAGGAGCGCGCGCTGGGCGGCCTGATCGGTGGCGTGCCAGTCGGGGTCGCCGATGAGCGCCTCCGCCTCGTCGAGGATGACGACCGTGGGCTCGGCGGCCGCCAGGGCCGCGTACAGCTCGCCAATGAGCGCGGGGTCGAGCTCGGCCGTGGGCGGCACCACCGCCGCTCGCCCGAGCGCGGTGGCGGTCGCCCGTGCGAGGAGCGACTTGCCGGTGCCGGCGCGGCCGGTGAGGACGACGCCCGCGCCGCAGCGCAGCCCGAGCGCGCGGCGCTCCGCGGGCGGAAGGCGCAGCTTGGCGACCACCTCCTGCAACCTGGCGATGGCGGCGCCATGGCCCACCAAGTCTGTCCACGGGGTGGACGGACGGATCCGCCAGCGTTCCAAGAGCTCCTCGATCGGTGGCCGTCGTCGGGGTCGCATTGCGGTCTGTCATCCTCGATTTGGTCGGCGCCCGCCGGTCCTCGCCGAGCGGGCCGCCACGACTCCTCCAGCGAACCACTGACCCGCGTGCGCGTCGAGGTCGGCCGTGCCGGTCCTTCCCGTGGCTCCCGTGTTGCCGCTCGACGCGTGGGTCGTCTTCGCCGCGCGGAACGGCGGGATCGCCTTCGCTTGACCCCGGGCGGCACGCGGCCACCATCCCGGCATGGCAGCGGAGTGGGTGGGTACCGAGGAAGCGGCGCGCATCATCGGCGGGGTCACCCCGCGCTGGGTGCGCACGCAGATCGAGGCGGGGCGCCTCCACGCCCGGGTGCTGCTGACCGGGGAGCGGGTCACCTATCGCATCCGCCGTCGCGACCTCGAGGCGTTCGCGGCGCAGTACGTGCGGGAGCTGCCGCGCCGTGACGAGAGGTGAGGACACCCCAAGCCAAGCCGACGTCCTCTAGGCGGCCTGGGGTTGGCTTGGCGTCGCGGGCGCCGCCCGGTACAGCGGGCGGTTGGCGGGACCGGTCTTGACCAGGTGGCCCTCCCGCACGTGGACCGCGAGGGCCTGGCGGGCCGTCTCCTCGCTCACCCCGCGCAGGGCGGCGAGCTCGGACGCCGTGAGCCCGCCTTCGGGGTCGGTGGCCACGCGGGCCGCGGCGAGCGCCACCACGGTGGCGGCATCGATCCCGCCCGGGTAGCGGGATGCCGC
>JAKAMV010000853.1 GCA_021812735.1 Chloroflexota bacterium
TGGTGATCGTGCAGCCCGACCAGACCTCGGTCGTCGCTCAGCGAGGGGTCGAGGAGTTGTCGCTGGCAACCTGCAACCCGATCTACAGCGCCGCCCAGCGGCTGGTGGTCAAGGCCAAGATGGTCGGCTTCAAGTTGAGCGCTGCACCCGGGACCGCGGCCGGCAGCGGGGCGGCCGGCTGATCGTCAACGACGAGCGTGCCTCGAGTTGACGGCATGGTAACGTGGGAATCGACGATCGACGTGGAGGGTGGCAGGTGTCGACCATCGGCAAACGCCTGCGGCGTCTGCGTCTCGAGCGCGGTCTGACCCAGACCGAGGTCGCGGGCGGCGAGTACTCGAAGGAGTACGTGAGCCAGGTCGAACTCGGCAAGACCGAGCCCTCCCGTCGGGCGATCGAGGTCTTCGCGGCGCGTCTGGAGGTCGACGAGTCGTACTTCGAGACGGGCATCGACCCGGCCGGCCGCGAACGGTTCGAAGGTCTGCTCGCCGCGGGCGAGGTGCTGACCGCGCGGGGAGAGCCCGAGGAAGCACTCGAGGTGTTCGAACGCGCGCGCACCATCGCCGCTCACGTCGAGAACCCGTCGCTCGAATGGCGGGCGGACGTCTGCCGGGCCGGCCCGCTCGCGTCGCTCGGCCGTCACTCGGAGGCGCTCGACCTCCTGTCGCGCGCCCGTGAGCACTACCTGGGGGCGGCCCCGGCGGGAAGGGAACTCATCGACGTGGTCTACCGTCTCGGCTGCGTGCGGGAGGCGGTCGGTGACCTCCAGTCGGCCCTGGCGCTCTTTGAGGAGAGCCTGCGCTTGATGCGGGCCCGCGAGGAGCCGGGTGACTCGGTGCGGCTGCGGGCGTTGTCGCACGCGGCGGAGATCCACCTGCGGCGGGGCGATCTCGTCGCGGCCGCCGAGGCCGCCCAGGCCGCGCTCGCCGCGGCCGAAGCCGGGGCGGACCGGCGAGCCATCGCCTCGGCCTGGTGGGACGCCGCGCGCGTGGAGGAGCGACGGGGCGACTACGCCCGGTCCTATGAGTACGCGCTGCGCGCGCGCGACATTCTGGAGGAACTGGGCGAGCGGCGCGACAGGGCCCGCGTGCTGCGCGACCTGGGGGTCGTCAGAGCGCGGATGGGCGCCGCCGCCGACGCGCTCGCGTGCTTCGACGAGGGGCTGGATCTCCTCGGGCCGGGCGCCGACCCGGCCACGCGGGCGGGGTTGCTCAACGGAGCGGCGGCGGCCAGATTGGTGCTGGGCGACTACGAAGGGGCGCACGAGTCGGCGTGCGCGGGCCTGGATGCCCTGGCGGGGGATCCGTCGGCCGCGGCGCTCGCGGGCGACGCGCACCTCACCATGTCGGCCGCGCTCCTCTGCCTGGGAGAGATCGAGCGCGCTCGGGCAGAGGTGGGCGCGGCGATCGAGGCCTACGGGCCCGACGCCGGCCCGAGCGTCCGGAGCCGACTCCTGCTCGCCGAGGGCGACGTGCTGACGGCCGAGGGCAGGGCGACGGAGGCGGCGGAGGCCTTCCGCCGGTCCGCGATCACGCTGCAGGGTGGAGGCAGGGGCATCGAGTAACGACTCCGGGATAACGACTCTAGGACTGTAGGGAAGAGACAGGAGGCGATCATGTCCCAATTGGACGAAGAACTCTCGAAACGTGCCGAGGAACTGCGCAAGGCGGCTGCGGACGTCAGCCGCGATCTGCGGAAGCTGGCCGTCGACGTCGGCGAGCAGCTGCAGGTGTTCGCCGAGGATCTGCGCAAGCGTGCCCGAGGGAGCGGGCCGCCCTTCGAGAGCTCGGCCATTGAGAAGATCCGGGCGCTCGCCGAACTCCGTGACGAAGGCATCGTGACCGAGGAAGAGTTTCAGGAGCAGAAGAAGCGGCTGCTGGACCAGGTCTGAACGGGAGGGGAATGGCGGCGGCGGGACCGAATGGTGCTTCGCCAAACCATGCCTGCAATTCCCATTGGTTCATTTTTTGTAAAATGTCGGTATCTATCCAATGGGTCTGCACTGCAAATGTGTAGGCAACCGAATATAATGGGGCGCGGACATGGGTACGTCATCCCAGAGTAGGAATCCGATGGTCTCCGAGATCCTGAAGCTCCTCCCCGGGCTGAGCAAGGTCTTGTCGCAGAGCATGCCCGAGGACGCGCGTCGCGAGGGCGTCTCGGTCGCGCAGGTCCGGGTGCTGGTGCACCTGAGCGAGTACGGACCGCAGACCATGGGAGCATTGGCCGAGGGGTTGCGCATCACGACGCCGTCGGCCACGGGCTTGATCAATCCCCTCGTCGAGATGGGCTACGTGTTCCGAGAGCGCAGCGACCGTGATCGCCGAGTGGTGACGGTGGGTCTGAGCGCTCATGCGAGTGAGCTTGCGGAGATGATTCTCGCGCAACAGCGGAGAGACGTCGAAGAGGCGCTCAGCGGTATGGATCCTGTGGCGCAGACCAACTTCCTCGAGGGATTGACCCGCCTGGCCGAGACATTCGGAGCCAAGGCAGAGGGAGGCAGACGAGGTGGCCACAGCTGATCATCCGCGCGCCGGAGGGAGCCTGACGGCACCCCCCGGCGCCCCCGGCGGTATCGAGAGGGACCCGGCCCGTTGGCGGGTCCTCGCCATCCTGTGCGTCGGCCTGTTCATGCTCCTGCTGGACGGGTCGATCGTCAATATCGCCATACCCAGCGTGATGGCGGGCTTCAAGACCGGGTTCAGCCAGATCGAATGGGTGATGAACGGCTACCTTCTGTCGTTCGCCGTCCTCCTCATCACCATGGGCCGACTCGGGGACATCTACGGTCGCCGCCGCATGTTCCTCACCGGCCTCACGGTCTTCTCGCTGGCCTCCTTGGCCTGCGGGTTGTCGCCCTCGGTGGCGTTCCTGATCGCTTTTCGGGTGGTGCAGGGCGTGGGGGGCGCCATGATGATGCCCTCGACGCTATCGATCATCGCGGCGGTCTTCGCCCGCGACGAGCGAGGCAAGGCCATGGGCATATGGGGGGCGGTCAGCGGGTTCTCGATCGCCATCGGGCCCAGCTTGGGCGGTCTGCTGGTCGAGTACGCGAGCTGGCGCTACATCTTCTTCATCAACGTTCCCATCGGCATGGCAGTGTTCCTGCTGGCTCTGCGGTCGGTGCCCGAGTCGACCGACCCGACGTCGTCGCGCCGTATCGACTACCCGGGGTTGGCGGTCCTGACCGCGTCGCTCTTCGCGCTCACCTTCGCGCTGATCGAAGGGCAGAAGTACGGCTGGACTTCGGGACTCATCGTGGGGCTGTTCGTGGGGGCGTTCGTCGGACTGGTGGTCTTCGTGCTCATCGAGGCGCGGCGGGCCGAGCCGTTGATGCAGCTCTCGCTGTTCCGCTCGCGCACGTTCAGCGCGGCCAACGTCACTGGTCTGATCGTGAGCTTCGGCATGATGGGCGTCTTCTTCCTGTTGCCGGTGTTCCTCCAGGCCATCCTGGGCTACAGCGCCATCCGAGCGGGGCTGGTGTTGACACCGCTCGCGGCGGTGGTGATCGTGGCCGCTCCCACGGCCGGTGCTCTTTCGGACAGGGTGGGGAGCCGGTGGCTGATCTTCAGCGGCATCCTCGTGGCCGCCGTCGGTTTCGTGCTGACCGGCCGAGCCATGTCGCTCTCGACCACGTGGTTCTCGCTCATCGTGCCCTTCGTGGTCTCCGGCTTCGGCATCGGCATGGTGATACCGCCGATGACCTC
>JAKAMV010000854.1 GCA_021812735.1 Chloroflexota bacterium
TGGTTCGCGACAATCCCCTGGGCATCAACGAGAGCGCGACGGGCGAGGCGCAGCTGTGGGTCCTGGTGTCGCAGATCCGCCAGGAGCTGGTGCTGGCCCCCAAGGCCGACGTGCTGGCCACCGACCGCGGCGTGATGGACAACTTCGCCTACTACCTGCGCTCCGCCGGCGGGGTGGACGAGTTCGCGGTGGAGCCCCTGATCCGCCGCTGGTCGCAGACCTACGACCTGGTCGTGCGGCTGCTGCCCGACGTCGCCCTCCAGGCCGACGGAGTGCGCTCGACCAACGACGCCTTCCGCGACGAGGTGGAGGCGATCCTCGACCGGGTCCTGCCCGAGCTGGTCCCCGCCGGCCGGATGGTGACGCTGCGCGCGTCGGAGGCGACCAGCCGATACGACTGGTTCGCCGTGCTCGCCCGGCTGGCGGAGGCGATCGGCGGCACGGTATTGGCGCCTGACCTGTGGCGCTGAACGAGGGACGAGTCTGACCCACAGCTGCGAGAGACGAGCCGCCTGCCAGCGGTGGCTCGGGATCACCCGGCGAGCCACGGCAGCACCGTCTGGCGAACGGCGCCCGAGGCGGGGTCGGGCGCCAGGCGCCCCGCCGCCCGAGCGCCTCATGCCCGGTGGCCTCATGCCGGGTGGACCGCAAGGACGCAGCGACGCTTTTCGCTCCTAATGAACACGGAGGACACCGCAAGGGTGCATTCGCCACCTCTGCATCGGCCATCCCGTCCGGGTCGGCCATTCCTGCCGCCCGGCCCCTAGAAAAACACGCTTGTGACCCGCCAGCGGGCCGCCTTCGCGGTCTCCGTGGCCGGCGGCGGGCCTCGACACCCGCCCGCAGGTCCTCCGGTGTTCACTCCGAACGAACATTGGCGGTAGGCCGAGCGCGACGAGGAGGCGCCGGACCGACGACCGGCCGGTGGCCGAGCACAGAACGCGGAACCGCGCGGCTGGCGACTACGCGTTAACCAGCTCCAGCCGGATCCGCTTGTTGATGCGCCCCTTGGACTCGTAGCCGGTCACGTGGATCCCGCCCACCTCGCGCGTGTTCGCCACGTGCGTCCCCCCGTCGGCCTGGAGGTCGAGGCCGACGATCTCGATCGTCCGGATCTGCTCGATCCCCTCCGGCAGCAGGTTCACCTTCGTCCGGATCAGGTCCGGGATCGCGAATGCCTCGGCGCGCGGCAGGACGTCCACCCGCACGTCGCGCGAGGCCCGCAGCTCAGCATTGACCTTCGCCTCGATCTCGCCGACGAGGTCGCCCGACATGCGCTCGAACTCGAAGTCCATGCGCCCGGAGCCGGGCTCCATGTTGCCGCCGGTGACCTGCGCCCCGTAGTCGCGCCACACAACGCCGCACAGCGCGTGGAGCGCGGTGTGCGTCCGCATCAGCGCGTACCGCCGGGCCCACTCAACGTCTACGGCCACGAGGTCGCCCGGGCGCGGCAGCTCGCCGTCCTCGGGCACCTCGAGCTCGTGGACGATTTCGCCGCCCACGCGCCTCGCCGCCCGCACGGTCCACGAACGCCCGTCCGCCGATCGCAGGATCACCCCCCGATCCGACGGCTGGCCGCCGCCCCCCGGGTAGAACGCCGTTGTGTCGAGGACGACGACTGGAGGGGCGCCGGCTCCGGCACTCACCTCGAGGACGCGGGCCTCCAGGCGACGCGCATACGCGTCGCGGTAGCAGACCTCGTCAACCCGGGGCGTCATCGCCTGCCCGTCAGGGCCCGACCGTGAGCGTCCCGGCCATGCCGGGGTGGACGAGGCAGTAGAAGGTGTAGGTGCCGGCCGGGAGCGCCGGTACGCTGTAGTCGGTTTTCGCCGGGCCCGTGATCAGCTCAGGCTTGAATACGTCCTTGCCGCTGGCGTCCTTGATCGTGACGTTGTGCGGGATCCCCTGGTCCTGATTGTCGAAGTGGATGGTGAACGCGGTGTTCGCCGGGGCGCTGAGGGCGTCCTTGTCAAAGGCGACGTTCTGCGCCGTGAGGTCGAGGGACGTGCTCGCGGCCGCGCCTGAGCCCGACGCGGGCGCGGCCGAGCTGCCCGACGGGGCGGCCGAGCCCGACGCGGGCGCGGCAGACGTGACTGCCGACCCGCCAGCAGACGGGACGGGGGACGTGGCGGCTGAGGCTCCGGCGGACGGCGCAGCGGCCGAGGGATTGACCGTCGGTGAGGCCGTGGGCGGGGCGTACGTCCAGGCGGGCGGCTGGGTCGCCGCGCAGGCAGACAGGAGCAGCGCGGCGGTGAGGAGGGCGGCGGCGGAGAGGGGACGGCGCATGGGGACCTCGAAATGGGCACATCCGGCAAGGTGGAACTGGGGCGAATCTACCGAAAGATGCCGAGATGCGCCGCCGAGCGACCCGGAGCGACCCGGGAGCCCTCAGCGGCCCCTCACGGGAACCGCCGCGCTCTCCAGCCCGAGCCGGATCGCCACCGACGCCGCCTCAACCCGGCCCGACACCCCGAGCTTGGCGAGGATGTTCCCGACGTGCACGCCGACCGTCTTCTGGCTGATGAACAGCCGGTCGCCGATCTCGCGGTTGGTGCGGCCCTGGGCGATCAGCCCAAGCACCTCCAACTCGCGCTTTGACAGCCCGAAGGTGTCCTGGCTGGCGGTCGCTGGGGCTCCGGCTTGGGGCGCCGCGTGGACGGTCGCGACCGGCATGTCGGCCCGCGGCTCCGCGGCCACCGCCGCGGTGACCGGCGAGGGCGGCGCTGCGGGCTCGGCGAGGAGCGCGTCGACGTCGGGCGAGAGCGGGATCATCGCGCGCCCGGCGAGGTCGCGGAGGCGGCGCAACAGCGGCCGGGCGCGCAGGCCCGTCGCCAGCCGGACCGCCTCGGCAAGCGGCTCGCGGGCATCGACCCGAACGAGGCGGGCGTCGGTCCTGTCGCGGTTGCCGCCCGGGCCGGCGATCGCGCCACTCAGAATGGTCTCGGCCTGGCGCCAGCGGGCGCGAGCCTCACGGTACGGGTCGCCCAGAGCCTTCCACCGGACGGCGAGGTCGGCCCAGTTCGCCTGGTCGTCGCGGCCCATGAGCCGGGCGTGGAACGCGCGGGCCATGGCGAGGCAGGCCTCGGGCTCCGACGAGCCCAGTCCGTCGCCCTCCGCGCGGACACGCGCGACGGCCGCCTCGGCCTCGGCGAGGATCCGATTGGCGCGCTCCCGCGAGGCCGCCATGTCGCCGATCCGCCGCCGGTCCCGCGCGTCGGCGACGATCGCCGACTCCACCTCGAGCGCGGTCGAGGCCATGCGCGCCACGAGCACCCAGTCCTCGGTGCCCCTCAGGCGCGCCCAGCCACGCTCGGCGGCGCGGCGGGCGTCGGCGAGGTCGCCGCTCCACATCGCGTAGGCGGCCGTCGCCTGGTACGCCGGCACAGCGAACTGGAGATCGCCGCCGGTCTCGAGCTCCACCAGGATCCGGCCCAGCAGGAGGCCCGCCTCCTCGCCGGCCTCGGTGTCGATCTCGACGATGACGAGGTTGAGGATCGCGGCCACGAACGGGATGCCGGCGGGGCTCCAGTCGAGCGCCCGCAGGCTCAGCTCGCGCGCCTCCGCCCAGCGCCCGATCTCCACCAGCACGCCCGCCACGTTGCCCGCGAGCACGATCTCGACGCCGTCGCCGGTCACCGCGGCGGTGGCCGCGGAGCCGCGGGCCGACGTTCCGGTCG